>JBBRFP010000030.1:0-11384 GCA_038241465.1 Cytophagales bacterium
CACATCTTCCAGAATCCTGATCATGGTAGGCCTGTCAATGTTCTTCTGCTTGGCAAAGTCGGCAAACGACTCAATTAAATTTGCTATGTCCATCTTACAATTATTTAAAGGAAACCATTACAACTGCTCTGTCTATATCGTCAAAAGGAATGATCACTTCTTTTTCAATCATCATCTTTCCTTCTTTAACTTCTTCTTTTAAAACAATCTTCTCTCCATTCACTTCGGCCAACTTGCCCTGAACAATGCTTTTGTCCTTGCGATGTACTTTCAAGCTGCGGCCCTTATTCTTATGAAACTGTCTTTTCAGTTTTAATGGATGATCAAGTCCCGGCGTTGAAACTTCGAGGGTATAATGTTCTGCCTCGATCTCTATTTCATCCAACTTTTGAGACAGCTCCCTGCTAAGCGAGGTGCAGTCATCAATCGTTACTCCGTTGTCTCCGTCGATTATTATCGAAAATTTTGCCCCAACTCTGGTAGAAGCTATGACTTCTACTAAAAACAGGCTTGGATTCTGCAGGCTCGCCTCCGCTAACTCTGTCAATTTTGCCTTAATGTCCATTTTGCTATAAAGAAAGAGGGGACTTTTGGGTCCCCTCTTTGACTTTTTCTTAAGAAGTGATACAAAGGTAGGGCTTTATTTATTTTATCCCAAATAATTGTGTTCTTTGGCCAGTTAAGCCCATAATCAACTAATGTTTCGGTCAGTCTTCCTGCTTCTTTCAGTGGTTTTTGTCGTCTCCTGCGGGAAAAAAGAGAAGCTCCAGGATGAAAAAACAGCAGTTATCATCAAAGTGCCCGAATTTAGCGCTGATTCGGCATTTTGGTTCACTGAGAGGCAGGTAAAATTTGGTCCCAGGATCCCCAATAGCCCTGCCCATCAGGCCGCTTCAGATTTTTTTTTAGCGAAGTTAAAAGCTTATGGAGCCGTCGCCACTGTTCAGGAATTTGAGGCCTATTCATTCGACGGGAAAAAGCTCTTTTTAAGGAACATTATTGCAAGCTACTTTCCCGAAAAGCAGAAACGGATTCTTGTAGCAGCTCACTGGGACACCCGTCCATTCTCCGATAAGGACAAGGAAAATCCTGACTCAAAATTCGATGGAGCGAACGATGGTGCAAGTGGCAGTGCCGTACTTCTGGAGTTGGCGAGAGCTTTAAAAAACAATCCTCCTCCCGACGTTGGCGTGGATCTAATATTTTTTGATGGAGAAGATTGGGGCGAAGGAGAGAAGGCGAATGTCCCCACTCCGGAAGGTCAGGAATCATGGTGGTGCCTTGGTTCACAGTATTGGGCTAAGCACAAACACAAGTCAAACTATTCAGCATATTATGGAATTCTTCTGGACATGGTAGGAGGAAAGGGAACACACTTCTTTCAGGAAGCAAATTCATTGAACTATGCACCCCGAACTGTTGAAAAGGTTTGGAGAACTGCCGCACGCTTGGGCTACTCGTCGTTATTTGTTCAGCAGAAGGAAGGGAGCGTTGTGGATGATCACGTGTTTGTAAATGAATGGGCAAAAATTCCGATGATTGATATTATTCCATTCGATGCTCAAACAGGCGCTTTCGGAGATTTTCACCACACGCAGAAGGACAACATGAGCGTGATTGACAAAGGAACACTTGGAGCGGTGGGGTCTGTCGTATTGAATGTAATTTATTACGAAGAACCTTGAAATAAATAGCAGTTAACTGTTAACGGATTTCGTCATCAATCAGCGTTTTCAAGTACACGCCATATCCACTTTTCTCTAATGGCTTTGCTAATGCAAGCAACTGGTCGCGATCAATGAACTTCATGCGGTAAGCTATCTCTTCAATACAACCGATTTTCAATCCCTGACGTTGTTCAATCACCTGAATAAAATTTCCTGCCTGAAGAAGTGAATCAAATGTCCCAGTGTCAAGCCAGGCAGTCCCTCTACTCATGATACCCACGTGAAGTTTATTTTTCTTTAGATAGGTATTGTTGATATCTGTAATCTCAAGCTCACCTCTCGGACTTGGCTTTATTGCTTTTGCAATTGCTACGACATCATTATCATAAAAGTAAAGTCCAGGGACAGCATAATTTGATTTGGGATGTTGAGGCTTCTCTTCAATTGAGATCGCTTTTTTATTCTTATCAAACTCTACAACCCCGTAACGTTCAGGATCCTGGACATGATAGGCAAACACAACACCTCCATCTGGGTCTGTATTCTCTTGCAGTAATTCAATCAGTCCAGATCCGTAAAAAACGTTGTCGCCTAACACCAATGCTACTTTATCTTTTCCGATAAAGTCTTCGCCAATGATAAACGCTTGTGCAAGACCTTCAGGCCTTGGTTGTTCAGCATATGTAAACGCACAGCCCAATTGTTTGCCATCACCGAGAAGTCTCTTAAAAAAAGGAAGATCAAACGGAGTAGAGATAATTAAGATTTCGCGAATGCCAGCCATCATCAAAACAGACAATGGATAATAAACCATTGGCTTATCGTACAATGGCATAAGTTGCTTACTCATTACAAGTGTAAGAGGATGCAAGCGCGTACCGGAGCCGCCGGCAAGAATGATTCCTTTCATCGATTATCGATTATGATACATGCCTTTATAATATTCCCGATAGGCACCTGATGTTACATGATCAAGCCATTCACGGTTATTGAGAAACCAATCCACCGTCTTGTCAAGACCAGCTGGAAAATCAATCGAAGGTTTCCAGCCAAGCTCACCCTGAAGCTTAGAAGAATCAATCGCGTATCGAAGATCATGACCAGCACGATCCTTAACATACGTGATCAGTTTTTCTGAAGAACCCTTTTCCCGTTTTAATTTTTTATCCATGATCTCACACAGCAGTAACACCAGGTCAATGTTCTTCCATTCATTATTGCCACCAATGTTATAAACTTCCCCGGCCTTTCCTTTTTCAAAAATTGTATGGATCGCACTGGCATGATCCTCAACATACAGCCAGTCACGAACATTCTCACCCTTACCATAAACAGGCAGTGGTTTGTTGTTGATGATATTATAGATCATCAATGGGATTAGTTTTTCAGGAAAATGATTGGGGCCGTAGTTATTTGAACAGCGACTGATGATAACCGGCAATCCGTAACTGCTGTGAAACGCTTTTACAAAATGATCGCTTCCAGTCTTCGACGCTGAATAAGGTGAACGTGGATCTACTGGTGTTTCTTCGGTAAAGAAACCGCCATTGTCCAGGGAACCATATACTTCGTCGGTAGAAATATGATAGAACAGCTTTTTGAAGAAGTTATCTTTCCAGCTCGCACGTGCCGCCTGCAAAAGATTCAGGGTACCCACAATATTGGTGATAGCAAACTCCGCAGGATTTTCAAGTGAGCGATCCACGTGCGATTCCGCTGCTAGATGAATCACCCCATCAAACTGTTCTTTTTGAAAAAAATCTTTAATGAATTCATAATCAACGATGTCGCCCTTTACAAACCGGTAGTTATTGCTTTTTTCTATATCCCGAAGATTTTCAAGATTACCGGCATACGTAAGTTTGTCCAGATTAACAATGGAATAATCCGGATGGGATTTTACAAACAGGCGAACTACATGCGACCCAATAAAACCTGCGCCACCAGTAATGAGAATTTTTTTACTCATCGTGTGTAAGCGTCAAAGTTTTTATGATCCCGCTGATACAACTCTTCCTGAGAAAGGGTCTTAAAATAAGCATACGTGATTTTCAAGCCCTCAGCGCGATTGACTTTTGGTTCCCAGTTAAGAATCTCCTTTGCTTTAGTAATGTCCGGTCGCCTTTGTTTCGGGTCGTCTTTTGGAAAATCTTTGAATACAATTTTCTGCTTTGTGCCGGTGAGCTTAATGATTTCCTTTGCAAAATCAAGGATTGTGATCTCATCCGGATTACCAACATTTACAGGCAACGCATAATCTGCCATCAGAAGGCGATAGATCCCTTCTACCAGATCGTCGACATAACAGAATGAACGTGTTTGCATTCCGTCTCCAAAGACAGTAAGATCTTCACCTCGCAAGGCCTGACCTATGAAAGCCGGAAGTACGCGACCGTCGTTAAGCCGCATGCGGGGCCCATAGGTATTAAATATTCGGATGATTCGTGTTTCAACGTTGTGATAGGTATGATATGCCATCGTGATCGCTTCCTGAAAACGTTTCGCTTCATCGTACACACCTCGCGGCCCTACTGAATTAACATTGCCATAGTATTCCTCTACTTGTGGGTGAACGACCGGATCACCATAAACCTCTGAGGTCGATGCAACCAATATCCTTGACTTTTTTACACGGGCAAGACCTAATAAGTTATGCGTGCCCAGCGAGCTGACTTTTAATGTCTGTATGGGAATTTTTAAGTAGTCGATCGGACTGGCTGGTGAGGCAAAATGAAGAATGTAATCAAGATTGCCAGGTACGTGCACGAACTTTGAAACATCGTGATGATAGAATTCGAAGTGCTCGAGACTGAACAAGTGCTGAATGTTCTTCAGGTCACCTGTGATCAGGTTATCCATTGCGATTACATGGAACCCTTCCTTGATAAATCGATCGCAGAGATGGGATCCGAGGAAACCTGCGCCCCCAGTTATTAAGATTTTTGGCTTAGACATGAATAGGTTTTCTTCCGATGCTGATATAAGTAAAGCCCTGTTCTTGCATATCTTTTAATTCGTAAAGATTACGGCCGTCAAAGATAACCTTGGTTTTCATTACTGATACAAGTTTTATAAAATCCGGCGTCCTGAACTCTGGCCACTCTGTAGCAATTAGAATGGCGTCAGCACCTGCCGCGGCTTCATAGGGGGTTTCATGATAAGAAATCTTTGTCCCCAAGATCTTCTTAACATTTTCCATTGACTCAGGATCATGGGTCCTGACAACCACGCCTTCTGCCAGAAGCTCTTCAATATTGTACAAAGCGGGTGCTTCCCGGATATCATCCGTATGAGGTTTAAACGATAATCCCCAAACAGCAATTGTTTTACCCTTAAGACTGCCGAAATGCTTTTTGATTTGTGGAATCAGCTTTGTCTTCTGATCAGCATTAACCTCCATTACGGATCTTAGAATTTTGAAATCGTAACCACTGTCATCAGACGCCTTTGATAAAGCCTGCACATCTTTCGGGAAACAACTTCCGCCATAGCCGATGCCCGGAAATAAGAACCGCTTACCAATGCGGCTATCTGTTCCCACGCCTTTTCTCACCGCATCAACGTCTGCACCTAATTTTTCGCAGAGATTTGCAATCTCGTTCATAAAAGTAATCTTAGTGGCAAGGAAAGCGTTAGCCGCATACTTTGTCAGTTCAGCAGACCGCTCATCCATGAAGATGATTGGATTTCCCTGACGAACGAAAGGAGCATACAATGTTTCCATTATTTTCTTCGCGCGATCAGAAGAAGTACCGATCACTACACGATCGGGCTTCATGAAATCATCAACAGCAACGCCTTCGCGAAGAAATTCGGGATTTGAAACGACATCAAAATCCACTTTAGCGTTTTGTTTAATTTTCTCAGTAACTTTTTCAGCAGTCCCTACAGGAACTGTGCTCTTGTCGATAATGACAGTATAGTGATCCAGCAGACTTCCCAATTGATTTGCCACGCCAAGAACATACTTCAAGTCAGCAGAGCCGTCTTCTCCAGGAGGGGTTGGCAATGCCAGAAAAATTATCTGCGCATCCTTGATTCCGGCTTTTAGATCCGTGGTAAATGACAGGCGGCCTTGTTTGATGTTCCTTTCAAAAAGCACATCAAGCCCTGGTTCATAAATGGTGATGGTACCACCTGAGAGCTTCGCTATTTTGTCCTTATCAATATCGACACAGGTTACCGTATTGCCCGTTTCGGCAAAACAAGTACCGGTTACCAAACCAACGTAACCCGTCCCTATGACTGATATTTTCATTATTTTATTTTTGAAAGAGGCGCAAAAATAGGCTTTTGCAGTTTAGAATCCGGTATTTTGGGATGAAATAAAGAAGCAAACTAACAGTCGTTTGGTCGAATGTCAAACAAGCCGTATTTTTGAAATCTAAATTTTTATAGGCCATGCAAATGACATCGGAAATGCCAGTGGGGATTGATTTCGACCAATCAGAAAGCCAGGAAATGGTGGCTCAAATGGTCAGGGATTTTGGGGACAAATTCATTCGTCCAAGAATGATGGAATGGGACGAGTCTCAGGAATTTCCAATTCAGGTTTTTAAAGAAATGGGAAAGCTTGGGTTGATGGGTGTTCTTGTTCCACTAGAATATGGCGGCGCAGGGTTAAGCTACCTTGAATATGTAACTGCCATCGTTGAGTTGTCGCGAATTGACGGATCAATCGGATTATCGATGGCTGCTCACAATTCACTTTGTACAAATCACATTCTTCAGTTTGGTAATGAAGAACAAAAGAGAAAATACCTTCCAAAGCTTGCGACAGGTGAATGGATTGGCGCCTGGGGACTTACTGAGCCCAATACTGGTTCAGATGCAGGGAACATGCGAACAGTAGCGGTTCAGGAGGACGGCGACTATTATGTGCTTAATGGCTCAAAAAATTTTATTACTCACGGCAAAAGTGGGAATGTTGCAGTGGTGATCGCGAGAACAGGTAAAGTTGGAGACTCGCATGGAATGTCATCGTTCATAATCGAGCGCGGAACCAAAGGATTTACAGCGGGAAAGAAAGAGAACAAGCTTGGGATGCGCGCATCCGAAACAGCCGAATTAATCTTCTCGGATTGCCGTATTCACAAAAGTCAGATGATGGGCGCGGAAGGCGAAGGATTTATTCAATCACTTAAAGTGTTGGATGGTGGTCGTATTTCCATCGCAGCGCTTAGCCTTGGCATTGCTCAGGGTGCTTTTGATGCTGCTTTGGCTTACTCCAAAGAACGCCATCAGTTCAACAAACCGATTTCAAGCTTCCAGGGAATTTCCTTCAAGCTTGCTGACATGGCTACTAAAATTGAGGCAGCCCGGCTGTTAACGTATCGTGCAGCAGAATTGAAGAATCTCGGTAAAAGCGTTAATAAGGAATCAGCAATGGCCAAGCTATACGCGTCTGAAGTAGCGGTGGATGTGGCCAACGAAGGAGTCCAGATATTTGGTGGGTACGGATATACAAAGGATTTCCCAGCGGAGAAGTATTACAGGGACGCCAAACTGTGCACCATCGGCGAAGGAACTTCAGAAATTCAGAAATTGGTGATTTCCAGGGCAATTTTATCGTAGTGTCTCAGTTTGAAAAATAATCCAGTAGGCCCGAAAGGGCCTTTTTTGTACATTTCGCCCCAATGGCTAAAAAGGACACAAATCAACTCGCCCACCTCATTGTAGCAATCGCTACGGGCGAAGTTGCAAAGCCAGACCCGAACAAGGGTAAGAAACCATCACTCGTAGAAAGAGCCCGCAAGGGTGGCCTCAAAGGCGGCGATGCCCGCGCAGCCAAACTCACACCAGCAGAACGTAAAGAGATAGCACAGAAAGCAGCCCAAAAACGGTGGAGAAAGTAACCCCTATGTAACCCCTCTAAGATTTTTGTGATACAATTTTGATTTGAAAGTATAACCCCCTTACTTTACAGTAACATAGGGGTTATGAATAATTCTGTTGACTTGTTAAAAAAAGAAATTGCTTCAAAAAAGGCTCAAATAGCCGATTTAGAGCGTTTACTAAAGCTTGACCTTCAAGCTCTTGCGGTCTATACAGGCGTGCCTCCTAAAGTTAAAAGACAAAAAAGAGTAGCAAGGGTTCCAAAAGCTAAAAAGAATGAAAAAAAATCCACCCTTGCTGATAAGATGGAAAGTGTTCTTTTGTCATTGGACAAGCCATTAACATCGAGCCAATTTTTTACAGCTATTAATAATCGATTTCCAGCGAGTAATCTGACCTCCACGTCATGGAGCCCACAATTGTCCATGATTTATAGAAACCCGGCAAAGCCCTTCAAAAGAAAGGAATACCCAAATAATCCGTTTGAAACGCGATTTTATTACGGGTTAAAGAAATGGTTTGTTAATGAACAGTTAAGGCCAGAATACTCAAAAAAAATTGGGGTAGCATCGGCACAAACTGAATTTGCGGCAGATCTTTTATAAATATGGGAACTAACAAAAAAGGCCCTTTAGGGGCCTTAAATGATAATGTTGATTACCACCGGTGTATGCTAAGTATGGCCCCGCAAGGCTGTATAATCACTTAAACCGGTTATTCTACAGAAGTCCTGTTACCAGCAGGCTAAACTCGGGGAGCGCACCTTCATTCAGGAAGCGGCCCCGTTTTGCATTTACAAATTACTATCAATTCTTGCTTTTTTTTACCAAAAAACACCAATTTATCTAATTTTCACGTAAGCCATTAAAAATCAATTATTTAAAACTGAACTATATGCTTGACTTGTGAGTAAAGTTCACTTACATTTGATCTATGAACAAGCTACCAATCGAAAAAAGAGTCCAAATAATCAACCTATTGGTTGAAGGAAACTCTATGCGTGCTACCTCCAGAATCACAGGAACTTCGATTAACACGGTTACGAAATTGTTGGTTGAAGTAGGCCGTGCATCGGAGATATTCCACAACGAGACAGTTAAGAATCTCAGCACAAAGCGCGTGCAGATGGACGAAATCTGGAGCTTCGTTTATGCTAAAAATCATGAGTTGCCTAAAGAAAAGGAAGGAATGGGTGGTGATGTTTGGACTTGGACTGCGATAGATGCAGACAGTAAACTAATGGTTTCCTGGTTGGTTGGTGACCGTAGCAAATGGAGTGCGCACAGCATTGCGAAAGACGTTAGAAACAGGATTGCAACAGAGAGAATACAGGTATCTACAGACGGTTACGGCCCATACAAAGAGGCTTTAGACGTTGCTTTTAATGGCTTTGTTGACCATGTTCAGGTAGTAAAGCAATTCGCTACCGATAAGACAAATGGCGTTGGCGCGCGCTATGGAAGCATGAAATTAACGGGGGTTGAAAAGACCGTTGTAATCGGTGACCCCGATTTAAAGCACGCTTCAACTAGCTATGCAGAACGCCAAAACCTGACCTTGAGAATGCACAATCGCAGGTTTACCCGTTGCACCAATGCTTTCTCCAAGAAAATGGAGAACCATTGGCTCGCTATCGCTTTGCACTTTGTTTACTACAACTTTGTTAAGGTTCACAAGACATTGCGCGTTACACCTGCAATGGAAGCTGGGTTAACCAAGAAACCAATGACTCTTGAAGAATTAGTGTTACTAGCTGGTAACTAAGAAAATTCTGTAAACCTGAGTAAATTTATATTACGAAGGACAAGTGGAATTACCTTTTGAGGCTATTTTTTAAAATTTGAATAGTCAAAAAAAGAAAAGGGATGTTTTTAACATCCCAATTCCATTTCGCAATAGCTCAGTTGGTTAGAGTACTAGACTTTGAATCTAGGGGTCCCCAGTTCGAACCTGGGTTGCGATACTTCGTTTTTATATGCCGAAATAAGGCTCTTCCCAACTCTTTGCTAACGATACCACTTAGTGCATTTTAAAGAGATCACTAAGACGCTCTTTATCTTCAATTTTTAGTTTCATGTAAAAAACCACCCTTTGGGTG
The DNA here is from genome assembly GCA_038241465.1 of Cytophagales bacterium. Lineage (GTDB taxonomy): Bacteria > Bacteroidota > Bacteroidia > Cytophagales > Cyclobacteriaceae > ELB16-189. The sequence goes on from JBBRFP010000030.1 coordinate 9,601, forward strand.
GTTTTAAGCCGACCTATCGGCATTTGGATTGGTGTTGCCAGCCTACTGGCATTTGGATTATTTCTTTACTTGGCCAAATTAAAGGCTTTTTCGAGAAATTATAGCAAAATATTTTGCATATTTTCCATACATGAAAATCATGCCACAGATTTAATACGGAAAAACGGCTAAAAAGTAACAGTTATGGGGCTAAATAAAGTGGCTATTTTAATTGATGGGGGTTTTTTTAAACAAAGATTCAGAAAACTAAACAAAAGAGAACCTTCAAAAAAGGATGTGGAGGCATTGATTGACCTAATGATGAGCCTGGTAGCGAAAAAAAATCCATGCGCGGCATTACATCCAGATGTGCTTTTGCGAACGTTTTACTACGATTGTCATCCTTTTAGTAAGGAATTAAAACACCCAAACGGGTCATCAATAAATTTTTCGGTAAGTCCCACATATACCAAGCAAAGTGCATTTTTGATGAGTTTAGACACTATTGAACAGTTTGCTCTTCGTTTGGGTGAACTATCGTTTAGTGGCTGGAAAATGTATGCGGACAGACCTAAAGTCATTTTTCCAGATTTTAGACAGAAAGGGGTGGATATGAAAATAGGCTTAGATATTGCTTGGATGGCCGGAAAACAGACAGTAGAAAAAATAGTGTTGGTTACAGGTGATTCTGATTTTATATCTCCCATGAAATTGGCAAGAAGGGAGGGTATCTTAATTTACCTCTACCCCATGCAAAACCACCTAAAGCATGAATTAATTAGTCACGCTGATTTTATCATTTAGGCCTATTTCGAAGAAATTCAAACTGAGACACTACCAATTTTATCCTGATTTTGCAAAATAGATGCTCTTTACCCTATATTTACAGCCCATAAAGAATAACACCAATGCTGATCATTAATATCAAAGAAAACGAGTCAATTGACAAAGCCTTAAAGCGTTTTAAGAAGAAGTTCGAAAAAACAGGCGTTTTGAGAGAATTACGGGCCCGCACCGCGTTCGAAAAACCATCTGTCACAAGAAGAACCCAGGTTTTGAAGGCTGTTTATCGCCAAAAGCAATTTGTAACTGAGAATTATTAATTCCAATTCTCAACAATTTATAGACATTTAGTCAACATATCCCCCCGGAGCCTTTCTCCGGGGGGATTTTTGTTTTACATTTCTACTGACACCGGTGTAGCATGATAGATTCGTTTTTGAATTATCTCCGTTTCGAGAAAAGATTTAGTCCCCACACGGTACTCTCCTACAAAAACGACCTTACCCAATTTGAAATCTATTTAAAGAAGACTTACGAAGAGCCATCTGGTTCGGCCAGCTACCCCATGGTGCGTTCGTGGATAGTGGATCTAGTGGAGAAGGACATGGATCCGCGTTCAATAAACCGAAAGATTGCCAGCCTTCGCAGCTATTATAAGTTCCTGATGAAACAGGAAACAATTAGCAAGAGCCCGATGATGAAGATCAAGGTGCTGAAGACTAAAAAGAAGCTACCCCAGTTCGTGAAAGAGCCCGACATGAATACCGTGCTCGATGCTAAATTTGACGATACTCATGAAGGTTGGAGGTCGAGGCTCATACTTGAACTATTATACGGCACTGGTATGCGTTTATCAGAGCTGATCAATCTGAAAGAAAATCAAGTAAATCTTCACGATCAAACAATAAAGGTCTTAGGTAAAAGAAATAAGGAACGCGTTATCCCTTTTGCGGATTCGCTCGTTCCGATAATAAAAGGATATCGGGCGGTTAGAAATAAAGAGATAGAGACAGGCGATCACG
>JBBRFP010000031.1:0-11257 GCA_038241465.1 Cytophagales bacterium
GAATGTTAATAGAACAATCAGGATAATTGCTACAATCTGGGCGGGTGATATTTTGACAAAGCCAACCTCAAACAAAACAAGCGTCTCGCTGACGCCGGGTACCAAATAAGCCATGAACTTTGAAAATGCTACCCCGACTGCGGCAATGGTACACGTCTGAATAATCGTAAAAAAACTCCATCCGTATAAAAAACCCACTAACGGATTGTAAGCTTCCTTGAGATACACATATTGACCACCTGCCTTGGGAAACATTCCGCTCAACTCACCATAGCTCACTGCAGCGGTGATCGTCATGAACCCCGTGATAAGCCACACAGCAATAAGCCATCCTGCACTTCCAACGTTTCTTAGAATATCCGCACCTACGATAAATACGCCTGATCCAATCATTGAACCAACCACGATCATGGTGCCATCCCAAAGACTAAGGACCGGTTTGAATTTAGTTTCGCTCATAAATATAAATTTCCCGCAGATTACGCCGATCAAAGTCGCGGATCACGGAGAGATAATTTTCGGCTAGTTAAAGAAATTTGCGTTAATCCGCATTCAATCTCCGAAATTCCACCAACAAATTTCTTGGCCGCGGTTTGCGAACGCCCTGCAGATAAAAAAATTAAGATAACTCTGGGAAATTATTACACAGAGTTTTAATGGCTTTTGAATTAAATCTTTTGAAAACGCAGAGTTCTTATAGGTTTAAAGGCTACCCCATTTTCAATCCACTATCTCCACGATCGGATTGCCTGTACACCCACTTGGAAACTTTATCTTTAATAAAACAGACAGTGTTGGTGCAATATCAGTGATCGTATGCAGCTGTGATGAACTTCCTTTTTTTATTCCCCATCCATAAAAAATTACTGGTACGTGGGTATCATAAGTATAACCTGAACCATGCGTAGTACCCGTTACCGACGAAGCAGGCAACCGGTTGGATTCAAGGACGACAATTATATCACCGGAACGTTTTGCATTAAACCCACGAATAACACTTCCACGCAAACCTTTTTCACCATAATCTGCAGACCGGATTGAGCTTGCCGTAAATACATTGGCAATACCTTCAATGCTCATCAGATATTGCGTGATCAATTCTGTGGCAACCAACCTATCAACACCCGTCGTGCGCGGATCGCCAGTGAATGCTTCCTGATTTAAAAAGATCTGGTCGTTGCTAACCTTTTCAATGATCTTCTTATCCGGATAATATTTTTTTAGAAACTCAGTCAATCCGGCTTCAACCAAACTCCATCTAAAGATTCCAGCAGGAACTTTGTTGTCCTTCAGGTATTGCGGAACATCAGCGACCGCGTGATCAGCGGTGAGGAAGACTACATATTTGCCTGCACCTACTTTCTTATCCAATTCATTCAAAAGGTCTTCAATATTTTTATCCAATCGTAAATACGTGTCTTCAACCTCAACAGCGTTAGGACCCATTCCATGGCCAACATAGTCGGGGCTTGAAAAAGATACTGTCAAAAAATCAGTGATGTCATCGGCGCCAAGATTCTCTCCAGCAATGGAAGCTTTCGCAACTTCGGTTAATATATCGTCTCCAAAAGGAGTTGACACGATAAGATCAAACCCCGGGGTTTTAGTTCTAAGCTCTTTAAGATTATAGGGAAATACTGACCGGACTTCTTTGCCCTTTAATCGTGTTTCATACGGCGTATCATCAGGGCCGCTCTCTGTGTATTGATCAAGTGGAAGCAGTGGCTTCCATTCACGATTAAGATACTGATCGGCAAGATTCAATGAATTGATTTTTTCAACCCATTCGGGAAGTCCAGGCTTATAATACGTACTGCTGATAAACTTTCCGCTCGCGCCGTCAAACCAATAAGCACCATCCGCCATGTGCCCTGCGGGAAGAACTGCACCTCTATCTTTCATGGATAATCCTATGACCTTACCGCGTTTCTGGGTTGCAAGTTTGAGTTCATCCGTGATCGTCGTGGTCAGTAACCGCCAGGGAGACACATCTCCATTTCCCTCTGCTACTCCAACCGGTTTTTGATTTGGATCACCTACGCAATTCACACTTGCCTTCAATGTCTTATCAAACCAATCATTTCCAATGATGCCATGAAGTGCTGGCGTACTTCCTGTATAGACTGAAGCGTGACCAGGTCCCGTGTACGTGGGAATAAAATTATAATGAGCATTTCTCAGCATAAACCCATCCGATATCAATCGCTTGAATCCTCCGTTGCCAAATTTCTTTTCAAAGCGATAAAGATATTCCTGACGCATCTGGTCCACCACGATACCCACTACCAGTTTAGGGCTATCCTGAGCAATGGAGGCGGTGGAAATCAGCACAAAAAGAATTAAGACGACTCGTTTCATATCCATCTATTATAACTGCTAAGATAAACGATTCATCAATAACGATCTAAAAAGGAGTGTGAAGGGTTTATTATATATTTATCAGGATCAGTTGTCGCAAACAATCTTGTCAAATTCATCGGATTCCATGGCTTGTTTTCGGATGATTTTCCCGTTCTGATCGAAATAGACAACAACCGAAATTCCAGCCTCCTTAATATGGCGTTCCGTAAAATATAAGGGCACATCTTTACTGCCGAGATTGATCACATCACTGTATTGGATCGGGATAATTATTCCATGCCGGCTACTGATTACACCAAAAGCGTTGTCCTGCCGAACGATAAAAATTCTTTCCAATGGCGAATCTTTTACCACGGTATAATTCCTGACACGATCGAGAAGTACCCTTTCTGAATGAATATCTACCCACATCCATTGAAAGCCCTTTTTTACCAAAGCAGTCGAATCGTTCCAATAAAGGATTTCTTCCCATTCAAAAACACTCTTTGGCCTGCCATCATTGTAAATGAAGCCATAACCTTTGTCTTTGAAGGCGATCTTTAGTGATGAGTTATAAGATCGTATGTTCCGATCATACGCTGGCTTTATGATAGATTTCAATTTTGAATCAAACCAGCCGAATTTCTTCCCTTTCAGGAGCGAATATCCAGTCGGCTCCGTCTGAACAATAGCTTCAAATTCATTCGGCACTATGATTTTCCCCGTTTCAGAAACAAGACCCTTCTTTCCGGCACGCGTTAAAAGAAAAATATCAGGCGACACAGGTTCCAACTGATCAACCTCCATTGTAAAGAGCTTGATACCGGAGGCCGCATCATAAACGACCTTCCTTTTTTTTTCATCCAATATCAACCATGAAGAAGAGTCACCAAACTCCTTAAATTGAAAAGGGGCATGTACATAAAAAGATATTTTTTGTCCTGATGGAAGAAATGCATCAATGGAATCATTTAATGCAACAAAGGCAACCTGGCCTTTAAACCAAACACTGTCGCCGTCCGATAATCTCTCGAGTATTTTATCGTACAATTGAAAATGACCTTCATTCGTTTGAAGCCTGAGCCAACCACCTTGTTCGATCACACTCTTGTAGATGACGTTTTCAAATCGTGGAATACCCTTAATAGAGATCTTCTCATCCTTTCCTCTAATAAATCCAAAAGAAGCCTTCCTAAGCTCTTGGCGATCCAGCGGAATCAGGAAATTGAGACGTGCATCGACAACCCCTTCCAGTAATCCATTGCGAACCCAGTACTGTTGAGAACCCCAACGTTTTATATCATCGAATACCCGCCTCCCGTCTCCAAGAGAGGGGTTGGAGGTGAGGGCGAGTTGTGACGGTGTGACCAAAATCTTTTTTTCTGATTTTATCATTATAATCAATGAGTCGATAGATGAGATATCATCGTAGGAAGGAGGTACTAGTTGCTTGCCGGTGAGGCTATACAACGACCATTTGCTTTTATTCTCCAACGCTATAAATCTTCCCCCAACCGCCTTTGCGGAATTTGCCTTTGAACCTATTTGAAATCCTGATTCATGAATGACATAATTTGATGAGTCAGAACTTACCAACCAAAATCCCAACCCGATTTCCTTCGCTTCCTTAACATTGCCATGCCAAATAAAGCTTCCGTTTTTTGATATTAGTCCACCTGAAGTCACCAACAAACGATCCCGTATTTCACCGCAGCGGTAATCATCATCGATCCATTCAAATGCAGGCGAAATTACTTCCGCCCCATTCTCATCCATGAATCCATACTTTCCTGATTTGATAACGGGGATCCAATAGAGTTCATTTAATTTCTCAAGTGATGTCAACGAGTCAGTCTCACGTTGGCCCGCTCTTCCAGTGAGAGTTGCGGGGGTTTCTTCACCCAATGTATTCTCCTTCTCGGAGAATTGTAGTTTATATAGAATATTTCTCGCTTGCCTTGCGGATGCCCCACCGGAATAATTTTCTATGAACCAATAAAATGATTCCTGAGAGCCGGACAGTGTTGATAATTCAAGAATTGATCTCTCGGCCTGAGGTCTGTAGGGGGTGGACGGAAATTGATTTAAAAATTTAATATAACTCGAAAGCTTTTCATCCTTTGTTTTGGCTTCGAAGAGCAGCCTCTCATAACGGGACTGTGCCTCCTTGTTTCGATTTGAATAGGGATATCTTGCCACATATTCTTCAAACGCAGAGTAGGAGTTAATCTTCAGGGCATTCAGGAACGCAACCTCATCGCGCAATTCTATGGCTGATGACATTTGTGCTGCCTGAGCATGTACATCAATGAAATGCTGATACGCTTGCTCCGTATTTAAATTCTTTGCCGTCTCATAGGATGCGCTATCAATCTTTAAAGTGAGTCGTTGAAAGACCATGCTATCGATGTTATTCCGCTTAAGTCGTTCGCGATCTTTTGATGTCACTCTTTGAAAACTACTTTTAGCACTTAGAGAATAGTGGAAAGCTGAATCATTGTTACAGGAAGGGTTTTTTGTATTGAAAAAATAGAGAGCTAAAAGATAAAGTGCCTCGGGATTGATTGGATCCTTTGAAAGTGATTTCCGGAGGTTTTGTTCAACCTTAGGCCATTTTGCTTTTTTCTCCATTCGTCCCATGGCCTGTCCAATAAAATCCACCTGGGCGATGGCCGGAATGGACGTGACTAGTAACAGGATGCAGATGCGAAACATTGAGGCAAATATAGAGGCAGAAATCTGAGTGGCCTATCTTCAACTACGCATCTGGTTCGTTAAATAATTTCCGGAGTTGCAGACTTGGTAATGACCTGTTATTATTGCAAACTTATTATCTCGGGGTGTAGCGCAGCCCGGTTAGCGCATCACGTTAGGGACGTGAAGGTCGGATGTTCGAATCATCTCACCCCGACTTTGCTCGCCGTAGCTGTTTTTCAGTGCGAAGGGGCGAGCTTCTTCTTAATTAATTCCCTTTTTAAACAGCGGATCAATCGTCATCCACGCAATTACCGGAAAGAAAACCATCGGTACCGCAAGTCCGGGGAATAATTCCGGGAATGGAGTAGTGAGCGGGAGTGTTATTGAGATCGGAATAATCACGCAAGCGAACGACCCAACGCTGTAGACAAAATTGAAAATGATGGCTCCACGCTTTTTAAAGAAAGATGTAAGTAGCCAGTAAAGAAGTCCAGCTATCAAAGACACCATCAAATTATATCCAATCAAACTGACGGGATTGATAATGTTCGAGTAGTCTATTTCCGTAGCAAAATAATAAATGCGGTCATAGATATTGGCCGCGATCGCGGCCAATATCCCAGATATCGTAGATTGAAATAAAATTGTCTTTGTCAATCCCTATTTAGTTACAGGAACGGACAAAGCAATTTTCACAGCCGTTGGCATATTTGGGTGTTTCCCATCATCCAAATTAAAATCCAATCGATTGACCTCCATATTGCCGGCAAACGTATTATTTACAAGTGTGAATGGCATGACGATTTCCTTTTTCACACCGTGCAGGTCCAAGGTACCTTTCGCTTCAAAGCCACTGCTTGTCTTGGAGATAGTCGACGACGTAAAAACAATAGTAGGATACTTTTCAACGTCAAACCAATTCGCACCTTTTGCATGTGTATTTTTCATACCATTGCCAGTGTTGATCGTTGTTGCATCAAGGCTCACGTCGAATTTGGAGCCTGCCAAATTTTTCTCATCGAACTGAATGGTTCCCTTCAATCCCGTGAATTCGCCCGTTGGATCTCCTGCGTCAAACTTAACAGAATAACCATTGGCAATTTTCCAGTCCTGAGATTGAATAAATGTAAAAGCCGACGCAACAATGAGCGCGACGGTGGCTAGTAAATAAGGTTGTTTTTTCATAGGTGATTCGTTTTGTTATTTAAAGTTACGAAGGCCATGGTTCTAAGTTCCGACATTTCTACCAAAGACTCCTATTTGTCGATGGATTTGTGCAACGATTATGCCAATTTAAGGGACAGGCACAAAGGGACTGCTTTATCGATAAACTTCCAAAAAAAGCACTAATCCAATTCGCCACCGCACCCTTTTTCGAAGTTAAACTGCTTCTGGAGTGTAAATTATAATCGCTTTTCATCGTCACCTACGTGGCATCTGGAAGTGAAGATCAATCGTGAAAAAGCCGTTATCACCTCGCCATCAAAAGCAAAAAGTTGGCTCCTATTAATATTAAATTGGCGGCACGCAACAACGAGATCAATAACAGGAGCAGCCAGTATTTCGTTGGAGCAAGTGAGCGATCCGGGTTCAAACTTAGTTAGACTATTTGCTTGTGTTTTTGAATTCGTTCAATAGCTCAGGTGATAGAAGTAAAGCAATCAATGTTCCAATTATAGCAACCATAATTATGAAGAACTGTATTGTTATGTAAATTCCAATTCCTTTTAAAAAGGCTTTTATCCTTGATTGATACGCAAACATATCTAAGAACGCATATCCAAAGTATAGCATGTAAACTAATGCAGTCAGCGTTACTGAAACCGGATTGCCAGTTATCTTAAAATAAATGATACTCAAAAGAGTTGTCACGTAAAGGTGACCCCACATATAGAAAGGCAACACACAGTGCTCCACAAAATTATATCCACTTTTTCGAAAGAATAAATAGCGCGAAAAGAATGCCTGAACAGGTATGTATAGAAACGTGAATAATCGCAGATTCTCGCTAATGGGTTCAAATATCCTGTTACGTATTGTATTCTGAAAGTTAGCCGTGTTCGGATCCTCGTCAACACTATTTGCTGTACTTGCTTTCAAATAGTCGATATAGTCAATACCCAGCAAGCTTGAAATCAACAGCATCACCGTTATCACTAGCAAAAAATAACTGATTGGTTTGTAGTAAAGAACCCGGTTACCCTCAATAAATCTCTCCGCCACCTTTCCTGGATGAATAGTCAGATCCTTAAGCGTTCGCAACAACATTCCATCAAATCCAAACATTGAAGCCTGGAAATCTTCAAACATGTGACCGAACGTGATCCGGCGTGGTGGGTTTCCCTGTCCACATTGAGAACAAAATCTACCAGTAACTTCCAATCCGCAGTTGATACAATTCATTTGGCTTTCCTCCAAAAAAATAAATATAAAGCGTATTGATGAAATTGAAAAACGAATCCGGGTAAAGTCCTGTTCGCTAACAGTTACGGTAACCCTTGGCTTAACTCATCGGTTAGTTCATGCACCTTCGAATGAGCTTTATATCAAGGGTTTAAATACCTACCTTAACACAACTTAATTTTGTATAAGTGAACATCGCGTTTCTCAATATCCCATCCGAGATCAAAAAAATAATCAAGGAACTTCAAATTCCCATCGACGGGCTCAACTTCATGCCAGGCGAACGACAGGCAGAGCTTCGTTATAAAAATAAAACGATCGGTTACGTTATTTGCCGCGATGAAGGAAACGTGATGCACTACCAAACACAGGATGCGCTCACACAAAAGCACCTCGACTGGCAGTTTGTTTTTCAACAGAACAAGGAGGCAATCAGTAAAAGAATCACGCAGATAGTACAGAAAACCCCAACCTCACTAAGTCCGGCAACTTTTCGTAAGGTTAGCGTGACTTTTCCCGGCGAAGCGTCTTTGCTGATGGAATGCAGATTTGATGGGAAGAATTGGGATATCGTAACGTGATTCGTGAATTCGGTGATTTCAACTTTGAACCCTGAACTCTGAACCCTGAACTCTGAACTCTGAACCCTGAACTTTAACAAACTACTCCGGCAAACTAAAATAAAAGCTCGACCCCTCACCTGGTATTGACTCCGCCCATACGTTGCCGCCATGACGTTGAATGATTTTCTGCACAATCGCTAACCCGATGCCTGTTCCCTCAAATTCATCCTGAGTATGTAATCGTTGAAAAACACCGAATAGTTTATCATGATACTCCATTTCAAATCCAATTCCATTGTCTTTCAGGTAGTAGACAATTTGATTTATCTTTCTATAGGAACCTACCTCTATTTTCGATTTCGATTTATACTTCGAATACTTAATCGCATTACTGAATAAATTAATCCAGACTTGCTTGATTAACGATTCGTCACACTTGACCTGCGGTAAGGAGCTGATCGTAAATTCAATCCTATGTTCCAAATCATCCGATAGGAATTCCTGTGCGACTGAACTTACCAGCTCTGACATATTGATCTTCTCATGACTAACCTGCTTTCTTCCGAGTTGTGAAAATGAAAGCAGATCGACAATAAGCTTACTCATTTTTTTTGCATTACGGAGGATGGCCTCAAGTATCTGCTCCCCATTGTTATCCAGCGTACCCTCATATTTCTTCTCAAACATTGTTACATAGGACATGATCTTTCTCAAAGGAGATTGGAGGTCATGCGAAACGGAATAAGAAAATGCTTCCATTTCATCGTTAAGGATAATTAATTCCTGCGCTCTCTTTTCTTTCTCTGCATTCTGGAAAGCAAGTTCTTTGTTGGCAATTACCAGTTCTGCCGCACGCTTCTCTTTTTCCTTATTTTGAAACAGAAGCTCCGCGTTGGCCAGGATCAATTCCGCGGCACGCTTAGTCTTTTCCTTGCTCTGAAATGTCAATTCAATGTTCGCTAGAATCAGCTCGGCAGCACGCTTCTCTTTTTCTTCATTCTGAAACCTAAGCTCAATGTTTGCCAGTACCAACTCAGCGGCCCGCTTGCTCTTCTCTTCGTTTTGGAAAGCAAGTTCCTTGTTAGCAATCACGAGTTCGGCCGCTCGCTTTCCCTTCTCTGTTTTTTGAAAAGCCAGCTCCTTATTGGCAATTGCCAGCTTATCGGAATGATCTGTTGAGCTCATTGTAGATATTAACGATCAAAAGTTACCACTATTTCATGCAATTCTCATTGGAAAAGATGGATAACTAACGCCAAAACTATCCATGCAACCAACCAAGATAAATTAAGGGGTTGGCATGGTTATTTATGTTATAAGTGTTTATCGTGACATGTCACTTGACCAAAAAATACGATGTCATCTCTATTCCTTGCGTTTAAATTTTGAATTTGAAGATCACTCCAATACAAAAATTCTCGCGTCCTGAGCGTGAAGATTGAAAAACCCATAACCCCCCTTCACATTTGATGGATAGTTGAAAGGCTCGCTTGAAAAATCAGAAAAACGGAATCGGTCATTTCTGATTTTTAAAAATTCATAATAATCCTGGTTCACGCTGGCCATGACAACCGCGATCGAATCTCCCTGAGAGAATCTTTGAAAGAGCGTTTTGAAATTCTCCTCAAAACGAGTTCCATCGAATTTCGCATCATCGGTGAGCCGCGTGAAGATTCGTGGATTGAGTAAATTACTCACGGTTTGCTTTCTGGAAAATCGCTGTACGCTAATCATGTAAAAATTCTTTCCGACAGGATCATTCAGGCTATAATCAACCTGCACAACCGTGTCTACTCCCATTTTAAAAAGCTGAGTAGACACAGAAGTAAATGCAACGCGCTCGGCCACTTGTGTCGTGGCCGTCACCGTTCCAAGTGTAATAGTTTTAACTTCCAGTGCATAGGAAAGCCCCGGAACGAAGTCGGATTTATTCAGGCTGTATAGTCCATCCCCGCGGTTCTGAAGTGTATCGGTCTTATCTAAATAATGCAGCGTCACTTGCGCATCAGCAATAGCTATTTGCTGAAGTAATATCTCCGGATCAGAATTTCTACCGGCCTCCAGCGCGCCTACACTCTTCGTGACAAATACAACGAGGCCGGTACCCGGGACTATCTGAGAAGCCACGACAATTTTCTCGGCTGGCTTGGCAATATTGTCTACTGGTAACGGATCAGGAATGCAACTATTCAGCAGCACCGACAACAAACCAAATAAAAATATAAGCTTCATATGTTTCAAAACTTAAAACTGTAACTAATAAACGGAAGCAATCCAAATAATCCGGGTTGCTCATATCTGTAGGATCCATCAGAATTCGACTGAATGCTGATACCGTAAGGCATGGCCCTGTTGTACACATTATAAACCCCCACGAACCATTCACTTTGAAATTGGTTTTCAGGCCGTGATTTCAATTTTATTCCAAGATCCAGACGATGCGTGTCTGCAAGCTTGACAGAATTTATAGGTGCATACACGGGGATGAGCTGGATACCGGCAAGTGTGGTGGTGGGAATTGCATAGCGACCCACAATGGGGGTAAACCGTGAGCCGGATATAAATTCAAAAACTGCTGAAAAAAACCAACGAGGCCTGAACTCATAATTGACAACAACACTCCCGTTGTGACGGCGATCATACCGTGAAAGAAACCATTCACCATTGTTTACCTCGTCAAATAGCCTCTCTGACTTTGACAGGGTATAGCTGATCCAGCCAGTAACTTTTCCGGCTTCCTTTCTGACAAGCAGCTCTATCCCATATCCCTTACCATTTCCCTGGATCAATTGTTTTTCAAATTCAGTATTTAAAAATAAATTCGCTCCTTCACGATAGCCGATGAGGTTATCCATGTTTTTATAATAGCCTTCCACGCTCACAAACAGATTCTTTTCCGGAATTCTTTGCTGCAACGCAAGCGTGACCTGATCGGATGTTTGAGGAACTACATCCTTCGTAACCGGATACCAGATGTCAGTTGGAAATGCAACGGCGGCGCTTGACACCCTGTGTAGATATTGTGCCATTCTCGAATAACTTGCTTTCAGTGCCGTTGTTTCACTTAGGGCGTATCGTATCGCGACTCTCGGTTCTGGATTGTAATAAAACTTATCCCGAACCGATGCAGAAGACATTCGAAGACCTGCGCTCCAAGACCAATTTTTCATGAATGAGCCGTCCGCCTGAACGAAGGCACTCGATTCAAGACTCGTCTGAGCTTGGGTTGAACTGCTCTTTAATATTTCTGCGAT
>JBBRFP010000032.1:0-11127 GCA_038241465.1 Cytophagales bacterium
CACCAGATATGTACAAATGAATAGGCTGACAGATCAGGATTTCCTATAATCTCATAGGTTTGTTTTCCCATCGTTGACTGTAATTGCCCAACCCTGATGTATTCCGAAGCTCCTTCATCTTTGCTCAGGTACACCTTGAGATCCGGTCCGGCTTGTGATGAATACGGATCGAAAACAATATATTTTTTTCCTGATTTCTCGTAGAGGAAGACGGTTCCACTGGCGGTGTGGCCACCAATACCTATAAACATACCTTGCTTCAGAGGAGCAATTCCAGTAAAGTCAACTTGTATTCCATTGATCGGTTTTGTCGGGGTTGTTGCTTCCGGCTGACACCCCATGATCAAAAAGAACATCATCAAAATCGAAAAGAATTTCATTATGTTTTGTTTAATTAAGGCCGTTGACAAATCTTCAAATCTTCAAATTAACTCCCAGTCCAAACATAAACGACTTGTTTCTAAACCTGTCATTTTCTTCAGGAAACGTCTGGACTTTTGTATCCGTTTTGTATTCGGTAAATAGAAATTGTAGACCCGCTTTTATAGCCCACTTTTCGTTGATTTTATACTTGGCAAATATTTCTGAGTTTAGATTCCCGAGATCATTATCGCTGATGAGTAACAGATTAAAAGATGTCGGGGTTGCTGTGGTGTTCTTTCCAGTGGAACCATTGATGTAATTTGCCTGCTGTCGAGCACCAAAGGAAAATCCTATCGCATCTATATTGAATCCTGCACTGAAACGTGATGTTAATTGGTAGCCAATATTGAGGCTTACATTCAACATCGTCACCTGCGGTGTATTGACCAGCAATGTGTCAATATTTTCAGTTTTGATATCCTGAAAAAAAATGAGCGGACTTGTGCTTCCCGAAGTGATTTTTGCGGGAGCCGTGCTGTAGTACTGATTATTTCCGAGGTAGGATGTTAATCGTCCACCAAGGCCAAGAGAGAATTTCTGAGATTTACCCAATTTCCACATATGGGTGTAATGTATTGCTATACTTCCTTGATAGCTTCCAAAGGCAATTGTCCCATCTATATAGTCATCCGTTTTGGATATGTTTTGACCATAAACGCCTGAAAACAGTGCGGAAAGCATGAAAATGAGTAGGGCGCGTGTTATCATCAATAGGATTTTAAGCTAAATACGTAGTTAAAGGCCGGTTTGGTTGTCACCCGCGCGACTTATTGGTACACTTAATTATAGAATCATATTTAATAACTTGGAACCCGCAACATCGTTTCGTCCCACCTCAACACTTGAATACGTCAACACGTCAACACTCATTATGATCGCTACCGTCGATATCCCTTTTGATGAATTCTCATCTTTTTTACGCGGGCCTGCGCTCGCTCCGGCAAAGATCCGCGAGGCGTTTCATTCAGACTCAGCCAATTATTTTACTGAGAGCCTGGTTGACTTAAAAGAGCATCCACAAATAAAAAATCTTCCAACACTACAGATGTCATCAGGCGCTTCAGTGACGAAGGAGATTGAAGTTGAAATGACTAAAATTGTCGCTCAGTACGATAAAGTCTTATCATTGGGTGGTGATCATTCCATAACGTATCCGATCATCAAAGCATTTTCTAAAAAATTTAAGAATCTTACTATCCTCCACATAGATGCGCATCCTGATCTCTATGATGAATTTGAAGGAAATAAATTTTCACACGCGTGTCCTTTTGCGAGAATCATGGAAGAAGGCCTTGCGACACGATTAGTTCAGGTTGGAATTCGTACGATGGCAAAACACCAGCGTGAACAAGCTGATAAATTTGGTGTCGAAGTGATTCAAATGAAGGATTTCAATCCGATTCATCGGTTCGACTTTATGGGACCTGTTTACATTTCATTGGACATTGATGCCATTGATCCTGCATTTGCTCCTGGAGTATCTCATCACGAACCTGGCGGATTTACGTCAAGAGAAGTTATTTCCATTTTACAAAATCTTCCTCCAACGGTGGTGGGAGCAGACCTCGTGGAATTCAATCCAACGCGCGACCCATCAGGAATTACAGCAATGCTGGCGGCGAAACTTTATAAAGAGCTTCTTGATGTTCTTTTAAGAAGTATTAACGTGTAATGGAATATTTTATATCTTGATCTACCTTCACTCCTCATGGCGCGAGTTTTTCTTTTCGTTGGTTTCTTTCTCTTCACTGCATCGCAGGGCAAAGCACAAAAGCGCTATGAGATTATTCTGCGCCAGGGCACAGTCTATGATGGAAATGGGGGAGAGCCTTTTGTGGCCGACATAGCAATTAATGCTGATACAATTGCTGCTATTGGTAATTTATCAAATTCAATCGCGACAAATGAAATCATTATAAAAGGATTGGCAATCGCTCCCGGATTTATAAACATGCTTAGCTGGGCGGATGGAACATTGCTTGAAGATGGTCGGGCTGTGAGCGACATTAAGCAAGGAGTAACACTTGAGGTATTTGGAGAGGGGATTAGTCCGGGGCCACGTAAGCGAAGTGCTAAAAGTAAGTTATGGACAACCCTTGGCGGCTACTTCAATCATCTGGAAAAGCAAGGTGTGAGTCCGAATTTCGCATCATTTGTTGGTGCGACAAGCATACGATCCTATGTCGTGGGATTGGATAACAGAAAGCCAACGCCAGGTGAACTTACTGAAATGAAAACCCTTGTCAGACAGGCGATGGAAGAAGGTGCGATGGGAGTGGGTTCCTCATTGATCTATGCCCCTGCGACATTTGCTACTGCAGAAGAACTGATTGAGCTTTGTAAAATCGCTGGCAACTATGGAGGCATGTACATCACGCACATGAGGAGCGAAAGTGATAAAGTGCTGGAGGCAATCAACGAAACGATCAGGATCTCAAAGGAGGCAAAACTTCCGGCTGAGATTTATCACATAAAAATAAATCAGCAGCGTAACTGGTCGAAAATCGATGCGTTGCTTTATAAAATTGATAGTGCTCAAAAAGCAGGAGTTAGAATTTCAGCCAATATTTATCCCTATGCTGCTAGTGCCACTGGATTGAAAGAAAGAATTCCAACCATGTATCAGGAGGGCGGTATCGTAAAGCTACGGGAAAGAATACTTAACCCGGAAACCCGGAAAAAGATGTTGTCCGACATGTCGCTTGGGATTCCAACCAGGAATTCTGATCCCCGAGATGTTATGATTCTGGGTTTCAAAAAGGATTCACTCAACACATTATATAAAGGAAAGCGGTTGGATGAGATCGCATTGCTTCATGGAAAAAGTGCCGATGAAACTGTTTTGGACTTGTTGACTGCTGATCAATCCGGTATTGGTGCAGTTTATTTCCTCATTTCAGAAGCGAATATGAACAGGATGCTTCGACAGCCTTACGTCAGTATCGGCTCGGATGCAGGAGCACCGGCGCTGACAAAGAATTTCACCGACAGTGGAACTCATCCAAGAGCCTACGGTACATTCGCGAGAGTATTGGCTAAGTACGTTCGGGATGAAAAAGTATTAACCCTTCCTGAAGCCATCAGACGAATGACAACGTTGCCAGCGGAGCATCTTAAGATTAAGAAGAGAGGATCATTGGCAAAAGGAAACTTTGCGGACATCGTTGTATTTGATCCTGAAAAAGTACAGGACTATGCTACCTATGAGAATCCACACCAATATTCTACGGGTGTGCAACATGTTTTTGTTAATGGGATACAGGTGTTGAAAGATGGCGAGCATACCGGTGCAACGCCAGGGAGATGTGTGCGTGGGCCGGGGTATAAAATATCTAGTCGTTAATTCCTTGATTTGAATCCGGTTTCCTTTTTTTTAATGCTCGGTAGGTCAGCTAATCCGCCTACCTACAGCTTGCGTTCAAATCCTCCATTGAAAATTAGCTCAGAGTTCTGCTACTGGTTGGATTTTGCGTAACAATGTTATTAAAAAACAATTCAAAACTTAGTTACCTTTACCCTCTTAAGGTATTCATAATCAATGAAAAAGCTTGTATTTGTATTTGCATTAGTCCTTCTCCCGTTTGGTATATATGCTCAGAGTCCAGGAGGAATTTCGGGAAGTCTTCGTTGGTGGCTTAAAGCGGATGCAGGGGTTTTGAATACAGCTTTAGCCCCAGCGGTTAATGGTGATGCGGTCGGCCGATGGACTGACCAAAGTACAATTGCAAATAACGCCACGCAGCCGACGGCAGGGCTTGCGCCCATTTATACGACGAACGCGATTAATGGGTATCCATCCCTGCGCTTTAACGGCGCAAAATTCCTGGATGCCACCACTGCGCCGGGGATTTCGGGGACAACAGGCTTTGACTATTTCATGGTGTTCAAGCAAACGTCTTTTACCCCAGGTGGTACAGCAAACGGCAGCGGAGACTATGTCCTCGACCGGACTACTGGATCAACGCCACTCACCTCTTTCAAGATTGTAAATACAGATAAGTACTTCTTCCAGCAACGTGATGACGCAAGCAATATTGGTGGACCTGTTTCTTGGCTACCAGTGAACACCAGCCGGTTTGTAATTGCACATTTTTACAGGAACGCCGGCTACGGGATAAGGATGAATGGAGGAAGTAATGTAACCAGTGGGGATAATGGCAATCTGACTGCTCCCATTCTGCGGATAGGGCGACATGCTACCAATCCTGCCGGCGGTATCGTTGGAGACATTACTGAAATGGCAGTCTATAATAGTCCGCTTTCAGCTGCCAGCTATTCGAGAGTCCAATCTTACTTGGCGATTAAATATGGGATTACGCTTGAGCAGGCAATACCGACTAACTATGTTTCTTCTGCCGGAGTTGTTGTTTATCCGGCGACTACTTCTCACGATCTTTTTGATAATGATATCGCGGGGATAGCGGTGGACACAGGCTCGGGTCTGGCACAACAAACATCACAGAGTCAAAATGCCAATAGTCTTGTATCTTTTTTTAGCCCGTCTCCTGTATTATCGAATGGTCAGTTTATGCTTTGGGGTCATAATTCTCCAGCAATTAGTAATTCGTCTGACGCGCCTGCCGGCTACTCCAATCGCTTGTCGCGTGTTTGGCGCGTTGCGAAGACTGGTACCACAAGCACAGTATCAGTTTCCTTTGATTTGACTGGTCTTGGGATTTCTCTCGCTGACCCGACTAAGTTTGCTCTGCTGATCGATGGTGATGGAGTCTTTTCAGATGCAGTAGCATGGACTACTGGCAGAACGATTGTAGGAAATGTTGTCACGTTCACGACGGCACTCATTGCTGATGGCGATTATTTTTCGTTGGCAACGGATCTTGTACCAGGACCGGGTGGCGTGGGTGGTGCAGTAGTTTGGCTACGTGCTGATAAGAACGCTTATATCGATGCAGGAACTACCCTAGCGACTGCAAATAATCAACCCATTCGTCAATGGAATAATCAGGGGCAGCCAACTTATAATGTGGCACAGCCTACCGTCGCCAATCAACCCACATTTCAATTGAGTACTCTTAATAGTAATCCTATTATCCGGTTCGCTTCCGGCGCAAGCGACAGCTTCCTTGATGCTGGTTCAATGCTGATTGGTTCAACCAGTGATCTGGATTATTCTGTTGTTGTAAGACCCTCTACAACCGCCAATTCAGGAATACTCACCGACTTTGTCGGCGGATATATTCTTGACAGGAGTGCGGCAAGTCCATCACCCAATCCTTTAGCATCACTAAAGCTGGTGACGCCAACGCTATTCGGATTTCAAAAACGAAACGATGCAAACCTGAATCTTGACGGAGTAACAACTACATCGACTGCTTTGACGGTAAGTCCGCAGATAGTTGAATACTTCAGGACATACGGAGTTCAGTATGGCATTTTATACAACGGAGGACTTCAAAGTACGTTAGTAGAATCAGATGGTCCACTTACGTTGCCGAATTTGCGGATCGGCAGCTCACGAACAGGGTCTAACGCGGGATTGAACGGCGACATTGCGGAAGTTGTTTTTTATAACCGGACCCTATCGTCAATCGAAAGAAATAAAATCAACACCTATCTGGCGATTAAATATGGTATCACTCTTAATCAATCTTCGTTAACCAACTACCTCGCGTCTGATGGAATCATGGTGCTTTATCCAACCACTACAACCCACAGCGCTTATCGATATAATATAACTGGAATTGGTCAGGATCCTGTTTCAAGTTTGGTCCAAACAAGCTCGTTGAGTACGAATGTCAATCCGATTGTTGGGATGAGTACACCGTCAAACCTTAATGATTACGAATTTCTGATCTGGGGCGATAATAACGGCTCGATCACCACTCCCAATACCGTTGATGTCGGGGCTCCGGTGATCAGGAGAATAGCGCGGGCATGGAAGGTTGCTGAAAAGAACGGAGATGTAGGAACAGTTACCATCACGTTTGATCTAACAAATGTTCCTGGAGCAAAGAGTGCTGCCGATCTGCGTTTCCTTATCGATAGAAATAATAACGGCTTTGCCGACAATGACGTGGCGCCTAATGCTACAGGTACGCTCGTGGGTCAGATTTATACGATAACCGGTATTAACCTTTTGGATGGTGATAACTTTACATTAGGCAGCACGTCTCTTTCAACTCCGCTTCCAATTGAGCTGGTTGATTTCACTGTTGAAAATGCAGGCGGGACCGTTCTTTCCAAGTGGATAACTGAAACGGAAATCAATAATGATTTCTTTACACTTGAACGTTCCAAAGAAGGAAGAGAATTTGAATTGGTTGGTACTGTGAAGGGCGCGGGCGATAGTCAGGGTAGATTGAATTATTCTCTGGTGGACAAAACCCCTTATACAGGGCTTTCTTATTACAGACTTAAGCAAACGGATTTTGATAAAGTTGCGACATATTCAAAAATCAAGTCGGTTACGGTTGGATATTCAGAAGCTGTTGCGCTGGTAGTTTATCCTAATCCTGTTCAAGATTCGAAATTTACGATCCAGTTCAATGCTGAGTCCCAGGGCCAGGCGCTGATTGAAATTTTTTCAGTCACAGGTCAGAAGATCTATTCTGAGATAAAAAATGATGTTCAGCAAGGTGTTAACACCTGGCCGTTGGAAAGATCTTCCGCGCTTACGGCTGGAGTTTATCTTACCCGCGTCAATGCGGGAGGCAAGTTGTTTGTGACAAAGATGATGGTACGATAAATCCGCTTCAAAGGCTTTTAAACTTCCACATCCGACATTCAGGGTTTTATTGATGTTAATAATTCGAATATCGGACGACGAACTATTAGGCGTACAATGCCTCCTTCTGCTCCGCCACACGCTCATTATCAATGTATTCATCGTAGGTCATCAGCTTATCAAGGAATCCATTTGGCGAGATCTCAACGATGCGCGTAGCAACAGTTTGCATGAATTCATGATCATGAGAAGTGAACAAAACAGTTCCCGGAAAATCTTTTAGTGCATTGTTGAATGCGGTAATCGATTCAAGATCAAGATGATTGGTTGGCTCATCCAGTATAAGAAGATTGCCACCTGCCAACATCATACGTGAGATCATGCAACGCATTTTTTCTCCACCTGAAAGCACAGAACACTTTTTAAAGACTTCTTCTCCTGAGAAAAGCATTTTTCCGAGGAAACCTCGTATGTAAACCTCATCCTTGTTTTCTTCGGCGGCGAATTGTCGAAGCCAGTCTACCAGATTATCGTCTGATTTAAAATACGCTTCGTTATTAGATGGAAGATAGGCCGTTGTGATCGTCTGACCAAATTTAAATTCACCGCTTTCTTTCTTCTTTTCTCCAATAAGTATCTGAAACAGGGTCGTTACGGCAAGACTGTCTTTGCTCAGGAAAGCAATCTTCTCGCCTTTGTTTACGAACAGTTCAAGGTTTTTAAAAACTACATTCCCGCCGCTCGCACCTGTAAGATTTTCAATATGGAGGATTTGATCACCAGCAGTACGGCTTTGTTGATAGATAATGGCGGGGTATCTTCTGGTAGAAGCTTGTATATCATCCACATTTATTTTTTCCAATAGTTTTCGTCGACTGGTAGCCTGACGTGACTTGGAAGCGTTGGCGCTAAATCGTGCAATGAACTCCTGAAGCTCAGCTTTCTTTTCTGTGGCTTTTTTATTGGCTGATGACCGTTGTGCCAGCGCGAGCTGACTGGACTGATACCAGAATGAGTAATTTCCAGTGTAGAGCTTTACTGCGCTGAAGTCAATATCAACGACGTGGGTACAAACCGTATCAAGGAAGTGACGATCGTGAGACACAACAATCACTGTATTCTTAAATTCAAGAAGGAAATCTTCAAGCCATGTAATTGTTTTCAGATCAAGATCATTGGTAGGCTCATCGAGAATAAGAATGTCGGGATTTCCGAAGATTGCTTGCGCTAATAATACCCGCACTTTAAGATTACCACTAAGCTCTTTCAGAAGTTTATAATGATCTTCTTCCGTGATACCAAGGCCACTCAATAACGCTGCTGCGTCTGACTGGGCGTTCCATCCGTTCATTTCTGCAAACTCGCCCTCGAGCTCTGAACTGCGAATTCCGTCAGCTTCAGAGAAATCTGGCTTTGCATAGATGGCATCTTTCTCCTGCATGATACTCCATAACTTACCATGGCCCATCAACACGGTATCCAGAACAGTCACTTCGTCGAATTCATAGTGATTTTGACGCAATACTGCCATTCTTTTCCCCGTATCGATGCTTACGCTTCCACGGGTGGGATCAATGTCGCCAGCGAGGATTCTCAAAAACGTGGACTTACCGGCGCCGTTTGCACTGATCACTCCGTAGCAATTACCCGTGGTGAAGCGGATATTCACCTCATCAAACAACGTACGCTTCCCGAATTGCAGGGAGATATTATTGGCAGCAATCATTTTCTTCTAAAAAATAGGGTGCGAAAATACAAAAAAGCTTTGAGAAGCATAAAGATAAAAGATGAATGGCTGAAGCTTGATTCTCCAAAATTCAGATGATTTGAACTTTTACCAAGTTGTGCTCAAACTTTCACCTTTTGCTTTAACCTTTCATCTTGCTTACGATTTCTCTGAAACTCTCTTTCCCTTCCGTCGTTCTCTTGAGATTTTCAATAAGCCTGATTGCTCTCTCGATCCTGAGCTGACTACTCTTGACCTGGGATACATAGTAGATAATGTATCGCTGCTTGCCGGGAGGAAGCAAATGAAAGCGGCGGCTTCCTTCCTTGTCTTGTTTAAGCAATGTTCTTAGCTCGTCAGACATATCCATTCCATACTTGCTGACATCTTTTACAAGTGAAACGGAGATGCGTTCACTTGAAGGGCCAATCTCTTTTAGTATTTTTTTATTAAGACTGATGTACGCACTGCCGTTATGGTATGCAACCATACCACACTTCCAGGAAACTGATTTATTGATAGTGCATAGAAATCGTTGCCCTGCAAAGCCTTCCAATTTTTCCACAATTGTTTTGGGTACCTCGACGATCATCATTTTTATGTGTTCGAGCGGCTTGATCCTCGTTATGAATTTTGCAGAAGACGGCATCTGCGAAGGTAATTAAAGTTTTGAAGTTCGATATTTGGCGGTTTTAGGATTGGTAGCTGTTAGGGAAGTAGCATTCTATTCGGAGTTTGCTGTAAGATCAACGCACTCATTTCTAATGTCGAACAAAAAAACATCGAACACCGAATTTTGAAGTAGAGTAACCTGCACTCAAAGCTCCTTCAAAAATTCCCAAGCCCTTACTTCCATCCAGTTCTCTTCTTTAGACGCCAGCGTGAATCCGGTATGTCCGCCACGTTTAGGCGTTTCTAAAAATACATACTGACTTTCTCTTGCAATTTCATAGGGGTAACAGTGATCTGGCAGGAAGGGATCATTCAATGCGTTTACGATCAGTGTCGGGACTTTTATGTTTGGAATATGAGGTAGTGACGCTGCCCGTTCATAAAAATCACTGGCGCTTTGAAAGCCGTGAAGAGGTGCCGTGTAGGTATTGTCAAACGCGTCGAAGGTTTTTATTTTCTCAAATCCCTGATAAGAAATAAGTTCAGGATATTTCTCTGACTTGAGCTTGATTTTGTGACCAAGCTTTTTCAGAAATCTATTCAGATAAAAGCCCTTCCCGGGCCTATCCAGTTCTTTGGCGCTTGATCCCAAGTGGCATGGTACAGAGAAGGCAATCCCTCCCTTAACCTGTTCGGGTAATTGATAGTTATTCTCTCCTAAATATTTCAAGGTCAGGCTTCCACCCATGCTGATGCCCGCAAGAACGATCAGATCATATTGTTTTTTATTGATGGCATGCTGTACGACCTCCGTTAAATCCTCTGTGGCGCCGTGATGATAAAACCGTGGTAGTCGGTTCATTTCTCCACTGCAGCTTCTGCAGTTCCAGGCAAGTGAATCCCAACCGTGATTGGAGAAGTACTTGGCCATTCCTTTGCTATAATGGCGGTCGCTGCTTCCTTCAAGGCCGTGTGAAATGACAATCAGCTTTTTGGATCCATTTTTCAGCCAATCAAGATCAACAAAATCTCCGTCATTTAATTCCAGGCGCTCACGGGAATAATTAACGCCATCAATTCGCCGGAACGCGCTTGGAATAATAGTCTCTAGGTGACCGTTGAAGAGAGGGAGAGGATGCTTATAGCTGGAAGATGAGATCAGTGGCATAACAGATTACAGAACGTCCTCATATTCTTTTACCTTATTGAACACCGACCTGGCAAATGGACAAAGCGGGACGATCTTGATGTTGTTCTTGCGAGCGTAGTCTACTGCAGCAGCCACTAGCTGTTTGCCTGCGTTCTTTCCCCTCAATACATCCGACACGTCGGTATGGCTAATGATGATACGGTCGTTACCTGCTTTAGAAAATTCCATAAAAGCGGCACGCTTTCCGTCTAGTTCAACGTAGAAAGATCCACGTGTATCGGTTTGTTCAAGTTTTATTTCCATTTTAAATAATTATAAAATTTGGAATGTAGATTAGTCCAACTATTCATAAAGTTACTCTTATCTTAAAAATCTGCACCCAACTAATTTCAAATAATCTCATTTTCAAATTAGCGTGCTTTATATCTCAGACTTAGCATTGTCATCAGCACAAATAATCCGACCGCAAGGAGAAGAGCCAAACGCAACGTAAACTGATCCGCGAGTAAACCAATAATCATCCCCGAAATC
>JBBRFP010000033.1:0-10781 GCA_038241465.1 Cytophagales bacterium
TCTTCCGTGAACTAGGCGAGCAAACTGTCGGGGAAGAAGATGTTGATTTGGATGAATTCTCAGACGAGATCGAAAGCTGGGTTATTGATCAGCTCAAGCAAATCGGACTTGATACAGCGAAAAGTGTATTGGCACTGAATAAGGAAGAGCTGGTGCGCAGAACTGATCTTGAAGAAGAAACGGTTGAAAATGTAGTTGCCGTTCTGAGCAAGGAATTTGAATAATTTCATTTAGAAATCACACGAATCAGAAAAAACATAGTCAAATTTGAGCATGGCAGAAGATAAAATGATAAGGCTAGGGCAGGCATCCAGAAAACTCAACGTGGGTCATAATACCATATTGGATTTTTTGGCGAAGAAGGGCTTTGCCGTAGAAAACAACCCAAACACTAAGCTCTCTCCTGAACAGTTTGCCATGCTGTCTAAGGAGTATGCGTCATCCGCTTCAGAGAAGATCGAAGCTTCCGGATTGACTATCGGAACAAAGCACGTTGAAAATCAGACAATCAAAAACGAGCCTGTTACCCGTAAGAAGACAGAGGAAGACGAAAATATCATGATCAAAAACCTTGGTTCAAAAGAGATCAAGGCTAAAGAAGAAGTCAAGCCAGTTACTGAAAAGGTATCTGTCGAAAAGACAAAGCTGGAAGGTATTAAGATTGTAGGCAAAATTGATCTTGAAGAGAAGAAAGAAGAGCCGAAAGAAACTACCAAAGCAAAAGAAGTTAAGCCTAAGGAACCGAAAGCACCGAAGGAAGTGAAAGAGGTAAAGGTTGAGGCTCCTAAGAAAGTCGAAACTCCTCCTGAAATAGCTGTAGTTGAAAATGTTCATCCTCCTGAATTGGAGTTAATCAAAGCAAAAGCTGACAAGCTTCAGGGATTGAAAGTTCTTGATAGAATAGACCTTCCACAAGAAAAGAAATCCACTCCTCAGCAAGACAATAAAAACGATTCTAATCGCACGAAGAGACCGCGGAAAAGAATTCCATCTGCAAACGATAATAAAAGCACTCCTCGTACAGGAGACAGATCATCAACCGGAGGTGGCAGTACCACCGGTGGAACTGCTGCTCCCCGACGCGCACCATTACACGCGCAAAAAGGTGAACCTTCTGAAAAAGAAATTCAGGATCAGATTCGTGCAACGCTTGCTAAGCTTAGCGGTGGGCAAAAGAAATTCTCAGGCGCAAAATACCGCAAGGAAAAAAGACAGGCAGTATCTGACGCCGAAGATGAAAAGTTATTAAAGGAGCAAGAGGCATCAAAGATTCTCCGCGTTTCAGAATTTATCTCTGCAAATGACTTAGCGTCAATGATGAATGTCTCTGTTAATGAGGTCATCTCTACCTGTATGGGTCTTGGGATGTTCGTTTCGATTAATCAACGACTAGATGCTGAAGCGATTACCGTTATAGCGGATGAATTTGGATACGAAGTTCAATTCCTTTCTTCAGAAGAAGAAACGGTAGAAGTAGAAGCAAAGGATGATGAGGAAGACCTTAAAGCACGTGCACCGATTGTCACAATCATGGGCCATGTTGATCATGGTAAGACCTCACTTCTTGATTATATCCGTAATACCAAAGTTGTTGCATCAGAAGCGGGTGGAATTACTCAGCACATTGGTGCTTACGATGTAACGACGAAGAGCGGTAAACGAATTGCATTCCTGGATACACCAGGTCACGAAGCCTTTACGGCGATGCGGGCCCGTGGTGCCAAGCTGACTGATATTGCAATCATTGTAGTGGCGGCAGATGATGACGTAATGCCACAAACAAAAGAGGCAATCAACCATGCTCAAGTTGCTGGTGTGCCAATCGTTATAGCAATCAATAAGATTGACAAGCCTACTGCTAATCCCGATAAAGTAAGAGAATCACTTTCAAAGAATAATATTCTTGTTGAGGAGTGGGGTGGTAAATATCAGTCACAGGAAATTTCCGCGAAGACAGGTTTGGGTATCGAAGATCTTTTGGAGAAAGTTCTCTTGGAATCCGAAATGCTTAACCTTAAAGCTAACCCAGACAGACAGGCAACAGGTTCAATTATTGAGGCTTCTTTGGATAAAGGAAGGGGATATGTTTCGACACTGATGGTTCAAAGTGGTACTCTTCGTGTGGGAGATATTATGGTGACGGGTTCTAATTACGGTCGTGTGAAAGCGATGTTTGATGATACGGGTGCCAGAATTAAAGAAGCTGGTCCTTCATCACCTGTTCAAGTATTGGGATTGGACGGAGCTCCGCAGGCGGGCGAGAAATTTGCGGTGTATGAAACCGACCGTGAAGCGAGAGAAGTTGCAACAAAACGTGCTCAATTAGTTCGCGAGCAAAGCATTCGTACAAAGAAACATATTACGCTTGATGAAATTGGTCGCCGTATTGCTATTGGTTCATTCAAGCAATTGAATGTGATCGTGAAGGGCGACGTGGATGGTTCGGTGGAAGCACTATCCGATTCCTTGTTGAAACTTTCTACTCCAAAGATCCAGGTTGGAATTATCCATAAAGGTGTTGGTCAGATCTCTGAATCCGATGTGTTGCTTGCGTCAGCTTCTGATGCGGTTGTCATAGGTTTCCAGGTAAGGCCTTCTACTTCGGCGAGACGTCTTGCTGACAATGAAGAAATTGAAATCCGCTTATACTCTATTATCTATGATGCCATCAATGATGTGAAGAGCGCCATGGAAGGTATGTTGGAGAAAGAGATGGAAGAAGTTATAGTTGGTAACGCGGAAGTTCGCGAAGTCTTCAAGATCACAAAATTCGGTACAGTTGCCGGATGTATGATCACGGATGGCTCTGTGAAACGCGCTAATCCTATTCGACTTATCCGTGATGGAATCGTGGTGTATGCCGGTAAGCTTAGCACGTTGAAACGATTTAAAGATGATGTGAGCGAAGTGCGCTCAGGCTTTGACTGCGGTATGGGTATTGAAAACTTCAATGACATGCAAATCGGCGATGTAATTGAGAGCTACGAGAACAGGGAAGTTAAGAAATCGTAAAGCTGAAAGGCGAAAAACTTATTGACAGTAAAAAATCCTGATCGGAAATCGATCAGGATTTTTTATTTATAAATATTTTGAGAGGATTAGAATTTAACTTCAGGAGCTTTTTCTGATCCAGCCGCAGATTCAAATCCCTTTTTCGCTGACCAATCTTCACCACCGCCAAACCAGCTTAGAGCGATTCTCGTCATGAATCCTCTGACGAACGTGTTATAGTTTTTAACTTCTTCATTATACCTTTCACGTGCCACAGCAATTCTATTTTCTGTCCCCTCTAATTGTGCTTGTAGATCAGCAAAGTTTTCAGTAGAACGAATCTGCGGATATGCTTCAAATGCAAGGTTGATCGCGGTGTTAATTTGTTTACCTGCGCTATCAAGCTCTTCAGGTGTTGTTGCATTTACGATACCGGCACGAGCCTGAGTTACCTGAACTAAAATTGATTTTTCATTTTCTGCTGCACCTTTTACAGTTGCAACAAGGCTCGGAATAAGGTCTGCTCTACGCTGATACATTGCCTGAACATTTCCCCAGGCCGCCTTTAGGTCTTCCTGTTTTGCAACTGCCTTGTTGTACGAACCCGGTCCCCATGAAAAAAGGATGGCTCCCAGAACGAAAATTACACCAACGACGATAAGCGTTGTAATTAATCCTTTACTCATATTGATTGTTTATTAAATAAATTTTTACAAAGATATAAAACTGCATGAGCCGTTATTCTAACCAAAGTTGTTCCAATATTTTTTGCCTGCTAATGTGGCAGTAAGTAACTCAAATAACCGCTCAAATTCCTATAAAACGAGGATTCTGCCATCAGAATTTGAGCCAATTTTCCGGCGATTCTAGTTCACGTAAAGTACCAAACCCTTTAAATAGTCCCCCTCCGGATGGAAAATGGAAATCGGATGATCAGCGGGTTGGGATAGCTGATCCAGAACTTTGATCTCCCGGCCAGATTGGATCGCGGATGAAACCACTGTATCATAAAACAATTGGCGATCTACAACCTGCGAGCAGGAAAATGTGAAGATTATTCCGTTTGAACGAATCACACGCATAGCCTCAGCATTCAATCGCTGATACCCCTTCATTGCCTGATGACGGGCATCTTTATGCTTCGCGAAAGCGGGCGGATCCAGAATTATAAAATCGTAAACGTCCTTTTTGTCTTTTAGAAATTCAAACGTGTCTTCTGCAATGCTTGAATTTTTAATCGGATCATAGCCATTGAGTTCCAGATTTTGCTTGGTCAGTTCAATTGCTTTTTGAGAAGCATCTACAGAATGAACGAGTTCAGCGCCACCGGCAAGGGCATAGACTGAAAAACCTCCCGTATAACAAAACGTATTCAACACGGTTTTGCCTTTTGACATCTCACCTACCAGTTTTCTGTTTTCACGCTGATCCAGAAAAAATCCAGTCTTCTGTCCTTCCTCCCAATCAACTAGGAATTTATTTCCATGCTCTAACGACACATGTGGAACAGTGGTCATTCCAAGCAAATATTCTTTTTCCGCTTTGCCAGGTAATGTGTTCTGGCTTTTATAATATACAGAATGAACTCCCGGTATGACATTGTTAATTGCTGCTGCAATGAGCTGTCTATCATTGTGCATACCTATGCTATGAGCTTGCATTACTGCAACACCATTATAAATATCAATAATCAATGCGGGTAGTCCATCTCCTTCACCGTGAATCAGACGATAACAATTTGTTCTTTCGCTAATAACCTTTGTAAAAACGCGCTGATTAAAAGCCTGAGTAATCTTATCCGTATAAATAGTCAACAGCGGTGCCTCTGCTCCAAATGTCAGAAGTCGCACCGTGATGGTCCCTTTTTGATAATGGCCAAATCCCAGAGTGTTTTTTGAAGCATCTTTCACTTCCATCCAGTCTCCGTCAACGGGGTTTCCATCCATCGACTGAACTGCTCCAGAGAAAATCCAGGGGTGAAAACGCCTTGCAGATGCCTCCCGGCCTTTTTTAAGAACAATCTGTCCTTGTATTTTCATTTCTTGTTATAAATTGACGTCGCAATTTACATCAATAACCTATGAAGAATCTTCACCTGCTGAGCCTTATCGTTTTTGCCGGCGCCTGTGGCACAAATCAATCTGAAAAAAAGGGGGAGGCTCAACAAATACTACCTAAAGAAAATATTGCAGGCAATGCCGACACATCTGGGCTTCGCTCGACAGAAGAAAAACGTTCCGACGGGTCGGTGGTTTTTAGTGGATCGCTTTATAATGGAAAAAAAGAAGGTTCGTGGGCGACGTATTACAATTCAGGTGCCTTACAAACGCTTACCTCCTATGTTGAGGATAAAATAGAGGGCTGGTATCTGGAGTTCGGTGATAATACGTATCAAGTGGTAAAGCGAATAATGTATCACAATGATCAACGCAACGGTGAATACAAAGAGTTTTATTATTCGACCACCAAGGAACAACGGTTCTATCAAAATGGAAAACAGGAAGGCGTGACAACAATTTTTTATGATGGAGGAAAGCGGATGGAGGAAGGAAACTACAAAAATGGCCTGCGGGATGGCATATCGAGATGGTTTGATCAAAATGGACAAGTGACGATTCAATATGAGTATAAAGAAGGAGTATTGGTAAAGAAGGACAAGGATTAATAGGATGGTCAGGATGGTCAGGATTAACGCATCCTGTAAAACTTTTAAGCGGGTTGGTTTTCCTGAATGAAAAAACGTCAGCCTGCTCCCAGGTAATTCTATTTGGGGTATGTTCAAAATAACCGAACCAAAACATCAAAAGACACGTATTTAAGATATTCTGCAAAATTGTCAGAGTGAGGGACGGATCAGCGGGGGTGGCAAATCTAAAATCTCAATTGGCACAATTTTTCATGCAGGAAATCTAGTTAATTGTTAAACTCCTAATACACGAAAGATTATGAAGCGTTTTGGATCTCTATTAGTAGCCGCCATTCTCGGCAGCGCCGTTACACTGTTCAGTAGTCAGTGGTTCAACAAAACTACAACCAATGATGAAGGCGCAAGGATTGAACACCTTGCGAGTGCACCTTCTTCTCAGGTTGCCTACACTGTCAATGAAAATGGCGAAGCCATTCCTTTAGATTTTACAGGGGTAGCGGAAAAGGTGACAAAAGCAGTTGTGCATATTAAATCGACTTCTTCAGGGCAGGTTGCTTCGGGAAATGATGGAGAATCAACTGATCCTTTTCAGTACTTTTTTAACCCCCGGCGACAGCAACGCGGGCCGAGCCAAAGCTCCGGCAGCGGAGTAATTATCAACGCCAACGGATATATAGTCACAAACAATCACGTGGTTCAGGATGCCGACCTCCTTGAGGTTACATTATCCGACGATCAGACATTTAAAGCTGAGGTTGTCGGCACAGATCCCGACACAGATATTGCGGTGATCAAGATCAATCAAAAGGCTCTTCCCTATCTCTCTTTTGTCAACTCGGATAATTCGAAAGTTGGTGAATGGGTATTGGCCGTTGGTAATCCATTCAATCTTAATTCAACGGTGACTGCGGGTATCATCAGCGCCAAGGGAAGAAATATTGGAATTGTTGGTAGCAATGCAACGCCAGACCGAGCAGGCCGCACTGCGATAGAATCCTTTATTCAAACCGATGCAGCCATTAATCCAGGAAATAGCGGTGGTGCTTTGGTAGATCTTCAGGGCGGATTGCTTGGAATCAACACAGCTATTGCTAGTCCAACGGGTTCTTATTCGGGTTACGGATTTGCAGTTCCTTCCAATATTGTAAGCAAAATTGTAGAAGACCTCTTAGCCTATGGTACCGTTCAACGTGGCTGGTTAGGAATACAAGTTCAGGACGTAAAGAGCCTTGAGCAAAAAGCAGAGTTGGCTGTAAAAGATGGTGCATTTGTAAATGGATTTACTGAAACCCTAACGGCAAAGAGCGCTGCGAAAGAGGCGGGTATCGAAAAAGGTGACATAATCATAATGTTGGATCAAACCAAGATTAGGACAAGTTCCGGACTAATTGAATATATTGGTCTTAAACATCCGGGTGACAAAGTGAATGTGGTAGTAAACCGCGACGGAAAAGAAAAGAGCTTTACCGTTGTATTAAAAAATCGTGAAGGAAGTATCGGTAATGTTAAGCGTGAAGAAAAAGATCCAGTTGCTGCTCTTGGAATTAAGCTTGAAGATGTTGACAGCAAAATTTTAAAGGGTCTTGAATTGACCAATGGTGTTAAAGTGAAGATTGAGAATGGAAAAGTTGCCCGATATACGGACATGAGAGATGGATTCATCGTCACTCATATTAATGATCGGACTGTGAAGACGGCAAAAGAGGTTAATGAGTTATTGAAGAGTAAAAAATCAGGAGATCTTATTACGTTTTCGGGAGTATACGAAGATTACCCCCGGGAATATATTTACGCAGTACGAATCTAAATCAACCATAGAATGAGGAGATTGTTTAAAAAGGGTGAGCGCGTTCAGAGTAAGGGGGATGGAAAAGTAATGGAAGTGCTTAAGTATTTGAAAAAGAATCTGGTAGAAGTAAAATGGTTTGACCTCGACTCCAAAGAGGTTCACATCAACAAAGTAAAAGAAGACAAGCTGTCGAAAGCAGCTTAGCAGAATTACTACTGGCAATAACCTTCTATTGCCAGTAGATTTTGTTGTTCACACCAGCAAACAAACCACTAACTTTACGGTTAGTCGTTAACACCGTATTATCAAAAAATTCGAAATTCCTTCCTATTACCGGTCTTCCGTCACTGGCCGGATCAAAGAATCCCGCAGAATCAAAGATCTGAGGAAGCAGGATTTTTTGCCATCCGTTCTCGATTTTGGCCCTGTGCGATTTATTCTCGCACGTCATTTCGGTTTCTGCTATGGAGTGGAAAATGCTATTGAGATCAGTTACCGAGCAATTGAAGAAAATCCAAACAAGAACGTTTATCTGCTCAGTCAGATGATCCATAACCAGGAAGTTAATAATGACTTACAGGAACGCGGGGTCAAGTTCATCATGGAAACCGACGGATCCCAATTAATTGCCTGGGAAACGATCACGAAAGATGATGTTGTGATCATTCCTGCTTTCGGAACTACCCTCAAAATTGAAAAAATCCTTGAAGACAAAGGAGTAGATGTGCAAAAGTATAATACAACCTGCCCATTTGTTGAGAAAGTTTGGAATCGCGCAGAAAAATTGGGAAAAGAATCACACACCATTATCATCCACGGTAAACCGAATCACGAGGAGACACGAGCTACGTTTTCTCACAGTGCGATCACTGGTTCTTCTGTAATCGTGCGTGACATGGACGACGCTATACTACTGGGAAATTATATTCTTGGAAGTAAATCGCGTGCAGAGTTCTTTGAAGAATTCCATGGAAAGTATTCCGATGGATTCAATCCAGAGATTGATTTAACGAAGGTTGGTGTTGTTAACCAGACCACCATGCTGGCGACCGAAACGCAAGCCATCGCGGATTTCTTCCGGCAATTGATGATTCGGAAGTTTGGGGAAGTGTCAATAAAGGAACATTTCGCAGACACACGCGATACGCTATGCTATGCAACGAACGACAATCAAGATGCCACCTATGAGCTTCTGAAAAATCCAGCCGACTTTGCCGTCGTTGTGGGCGGCTACAATAGCTCAAATACATCACACATTGTTGAGTTATGCGAAAGGAAATTCCCAACATTTTTTATTAATTCGGAAAACGAAATAAAATCCAAAGAGGAGATCCATCATTTCAATTATCACCGGAAAGAGAAAATTATTACCTACGGATTTATTCCTAACAAAGATCCTGTGACGATCGTCCTGACAAGTGGGGCCTCGTGCCCTGATACAGTGGTGGATAGGGTGATGATGAAGTTGGTAGGGTATTTTAAAGAGACGAAGGATGTTGAGGAAGTGATGAGTAACTTCTAATCTCATCTAATGTGTGTTGAAGGTCAATTTTAATCGATAATTTCTTATTGTCAGGAAAGCCAAAATGTCATTTTTTTTGGATAGATAAATTCTTCGCTGAACTTTGTTACGAGCAGGATCTGCAGGATTTTTCTAGATGTAAGCCTGATCTTTAATTATAAGTATGACCTGCTTCCGAAGAGTTTAGTAAATCCTTTAATTAACTAATCCCACTTCAAACACTTTTTCTTGCATACTTTTACTCCATGAGCAGATGTCTTCTACTATTTTCACTATTCATTTCGCTATGCTCTTATGCCCAGGAAAATGAATCCGATACTGTTCGTGTGCTCGATGAAGTTATAGTCAACGCCTATTCCTCCGATCGGCCCCAACTCGAAGTCCCCGCGGCAATCGGGATCATCAACAGTACTGATCTCAATCGATTCAGCCCTGTCTCCATCCTTCCGGCAGTAAACATGATTCCAGGTGTTCGCATGGAGGAACGCTCTCCAGGCAGTTATCGTTTCTCCATCCGTGGAAGTTCGCTACGTTCACCTTTCGGCGTGCGCAATGTAAAATTTTATTGGAATGGATTGCCTATGACCGATGGCGGCGGAAATACATATCTCAACCTTTTTGATTTCAATTCTATTGGCAGCATGGAAGTCATTAAAGGGCCTGGCGCAAGCTTGTATGGTGCCGGAACGGGTGGAGTTGTTCTATTAAATTCTCCAAAAGAGGCGGGACTTACTTACTCCATCACAGGAGGAAGCTTTGGTCTGTTTCGTTTTCAGGGAGGCGGCTCATTAATCTCCACGGAAAAATTTCAAATGAATCTTCGATTAAGTTACCAACAAGCCGACGGTTATCGGCGGCAAACAAAGATGAACCGGTTCGTTGCTCAATTTGATTTCAAGCATGCTATTAGCGAAAAAAGTTTTTTGTCGGGAATGATATTATCCAGTCAGTTGTTTTATGAAACGCCAGGAGGATTAACACAGGCACAGTACGATGCTGATCCACAGCAAGCGCGACCCTCATCATCTCCAACGGCACGTGGGGCGGTTGAGCAGAAGGCTTCTATCACTAATAAAACTAACTATGTGGGACTGTCATTTACCCATGAATGGAATGATCATTGGTCATCTCAAATCGGCATGTTTGGTTCCATTACTGATTTTACCAATCCTGCGATAAGAAATTATGAAATAAGGAATGAAAAGAACTGGGGAGGACGCGGTGATACCAAATATTCATTTGCTACTACTTCAATAAAGGGCAAGATCACATTCGGTGTAGAGTACCAGCATTTCAATTCGCCCATCACTAACTACGATAATCTTTCAGGAACCCAGGGAAACGTTCAAACGGCCGATGTGCTTGGCTCCGAATTATTACTGGCTTTTGCGCAATCAGAATTTGATCTGCCGGCAAATTTCTATTTGACTCTGGGGGGCAGCGCGAACTACGTAAACTATCAATTCACACGTAACACGCCAGCTCCTTCTGTGACGCAAGAGAGAAACTTTGATCCAGTGATCTCTCCCCGCATAGCACTCTTAAAAAAGATAACGAAGAACATAGCCATCTATGGAAGTGTCAGCAGCGGTTTTTCGCCTCCTTCTCTTGCAGAAGTAAGACCCTCAACAGCCGCATTCAACAATACATTGAATTCTGAACAGGGAATAAGTTATGAAGCCGGAGTAAAAGGAAAGCTAATGAATCACTCTGTTAATCAGCTTGAAGCAGCACTTACAGTATATGATTTCAAACTGGATCAAACAATTGTCATTAAACGGGATGAATCGGGCGCTGATTACTTTGTCAACGCTGGCTCCACAGATCAGCAG
>JBBRFP010000034.1:0-10480 GCA_038241465.1 Cytophagales bacterium
TACCGCGGATCTCTCAGGCATTTTATGGTAGCGCTTTATAATAACAAACTGAAAGAAGAGAGGTTCACTGTTTCTTTGTCAGACAGTTCACAACTTAAAAATTGGGATGTGAGCACAATTGACTCACTTGATCTGAATCAATTCCTTAAAGGGGCGGCCATTAAGAAATTTTATTTCAAAGGAATACTGAAAGTATCGTATGCCGGAGAATATGAAGATTGGTCTTTCAGGAAAAGCAGAGTAAGCCTGCCCCAGGTTTCTTATCTCATATTTATGAATAACTGGATTTCTATTTATGAAAATGGTTATTACTATGATCAATTGAGTGTCTTCCTGCACGGTTACCTCGCCTGGTCGGAAGTAATTTCCGAAAACGTTCCATCAGATTTTAACGTAATAAAAAAATAATGGTAACTGTCTTACAACGTGTTAGCAAAGCCTCTGTTGAGATCAATGGCATGAATAAATCAGAAATTGGTCAGGGATTACTTGTACTGGTTGGAGTAGAGGATGCGGATAATGATGAAGACGTGGAGTGGCTATCAGGAAAGATCATTAACCTCAGGATATTCAATGACGAACAGGGTATTATGAACGTGAGCGTTAAAGATGCGGGGGGTGACGTATTGGTAGTAAGTCAATTTACACTTCACGCTTCTACGAAGAAAGGCAACCGTCCTTCTTATATCAAAGCATCAAAGCCGGAGATTGCTATTCCGATTTACCGAAAGTTTGTTGATAGTCTTTCACAACAATTGAGTAAGCCGGTATTAACAGGGGAATTTGGTGCCGACATGCAGGTGAGCCTGGTTAATGATGGTCCTGTTACAATAATTATTGATACGAAGGATAAGCGTTGACGTAGTTGGTTGTAATTAATAATTTCTTACGGTCTCAAAATCCATTAGGTAATTGCCAACGTAATGAATAAAATATTCCCGAGCACATATAAAGTAATTACAATAATGGCGCCGCGAACATTTACGCGAATGCATTCTTCTTTTTTTCCTTTGTCATAAAGCCTCAGGGCAATAGCCGAGACCAGAAGTGTGGCGAGAATTCCAAGGAAGGTTAGGGTATGTAAAATATCGACGAGTGAAAAATGGGATGACTCGGGAAGAAGTGAATCGATGATATATTTATTACCTACAGCAGCAAATAAACCACCGACGGGTAATCCGAAACGTGGTTCAAATTCCCATGGGTGGGGAGTGAAGCTCAGGATTGCAATAAGAAACGCAATATACATTCCAACAAAGATCTTTGTAAATAAGCCCCATTGCTCGCGGTCAATATCCATGTCAATATTGAAGGTGGCAAACTCAGTGTGCTGAGCCGGGAGACGATAGTCACCAAACCCTGTTTCATATTCACTTAACTTTGAACTGACGCTAAAGTTCCGGATCGTCCAGCCGTCGATTGCAATCTTTTTTCCATATCGGCTGCCGGCAATGTCCGGATCAAAGACCAAGGTGTTTTTATCAAATAGCGTATTCTCTATTTGCACATTGAGATGTTGAGAGTCAAACGGAAAGTCGCTGACCTCCCAGTTCTCTTTCATCGTACATTTCATTTTCATCATCACCCATGTCTTGCCATCAAGACTGTCAACAATAGTCTCAGGAGGATCAATGCTCTTTGCGTTCGGTATGTCCAGTTGTTTGCTAAAATCGAAGTCCTTGTTGTCATATAAAAACCAAAGCCAAAACCGGATAGTGTATTCCTTTTCATGAAAGTTTATATCGTGGACGCTGATGATATAAGCGCCTGCCTTTACTGTATCAGGGGCTTGGGCGAATGCACCAATCGTAATTGAAAAAAATGAAAGGAGAATGAGAATAAGTCTTTTCACGTTCACGCAGATGCTATGTAGTAGATATTTAAAAGTATAAACGCACCAGCCACAATACGTGATCCGATCTTATCAGCGCGTAGACACGCCTCCTTATTTCCGGAATTATAGAATTTCAGAGATATTGCTGAAACGGCAAGCACGGACAAAATCCCAAAAAATGTAATACTGTGCAATGTGTCCACAAGGCTGAAGTCAGGCGATTCTGGAAGTAATGAGTCGATAATGTACTTATTACCAACAGCCGCAAACAGACCACCAACTGGTAGACCAAATCTTGGTTCCAACTCCCATGGGAAGGATACAAAACTTATCAACGCAATTAAGAAGGCAATATACATCCCGATAAAGATCTTCATGAACAATCCCCATGCGTCACGCTTCATGGTCATGTCTATCTTAAAGGTTGAGAACGTCATCGCGTCACGACCTGGCCGAGGATCGCCGAAACCGGTACCGTAATGTGTCGTGTCTGATGAAACATCAAAATTATCAATATGCCATCCATCCATACCTTCAATATCATCAAACATGGAATGTTTTTTATCAGCCTTGAATATCAGGTTATTCACATCATAGACTGAGTTTTCCACTCTTACGCGGAGATGTTGTCTGTCGAATGGAAAATTATGTACTATCCAGTTCTCCTTCATGGTACATTTCATTTTCATCTGAACCCAGATTTTTCCATTCACTGTGTCAGAAATGAGTTCCGGTGGGTCAATCTCTTTAGCATTGGGTATATCAAGCTGTTTTTCAAAATTAAACTCCGGATTTTCATACAGGAACCAAAGCCAGAAGCGAATGGTGTACTCCTTGTCGTGAAAATTAATGTCGTGAACGCTAATAATATACGCTCCGACTTTCACAGTGTCAGCATGCTGGGCATTTGCATAGGAAAATGAACCCACCAGTAATAATATCAAGAAATATTTTTTCATGTTTTTGTCGACCTGGATTCCTACGTTTGCTAAATGCCTATGTGGTTAAAGTATTCATATTATTTTGTCTCAATCTTTGCTTTCATCTTCTGACCGCCCTTCACATACGTCTCCAGCATGTTATCCATTTCCCACAGCATGTGCATGATCGACTCTTTAGCACGATATCCATGACTCTCGTAAGGTAACAATACGTAACGAGCGGTGCCACCGTGACCCTTGATTGCATTATAAAAACGCTCAGTTTGTATTGGGAACGTACCCGAATTATTGTCGGCCTCACCATGAATGAACAAGACCGGTGTTTTTACTTTATCTGCATACGAAAATGGCGACATCTTGAAATACACTTCAGGAGCTTCCCAATACGTCCGCTCTTCTTGCTGGAAGCCAAAAGGTGTTAGGGTTCTGTTATACGCGCCACTGCGTGCAATCCCGGCCTTGAAAAGATTGGAATGGGCAAGAAGATTGGCAGTCATAAAAGCTCCATAGCTGTGGCCACCAACGCCAACGCGTTTTGGATCGACATACCCAAGTGAAGCACCATAATCGATCGCTGCCTTTGCACTAGAAACCAACTGCTCTATGTAGGTATCATTTGGCTCCGCATCACCTTCTCCTACAATTGGAATTGAGGCATTATCAAGAACCGCATACCCACGAACAACCCAAAAGATTGGGCTTCCGGAACCAATACGTGTAAAAGTATAGGGTGAACCATTTACCTGACCTGCATTGTCTTTTGATTTGAACTCTGCAGGGTAGGCCCATAAGAATGTTGGTAACGGTCCATCTTCCTTTTTATATCCAGGAGGTAGATAAAGATCTGCAGTCAGATCAACTCCATCAGCGCGTTTGTATTTTAGGACTTGTTTTTTTACATCCTTGATTTGAGGATAGGGATGTGGAAAGGCTGTGATCTGCGCCAGCGTCTTTGATCCAATAGTGTGAATAAAAAAATTCGCAGGTTCCGATTGAGATTCCCGTGATGTAATGAATTTTTTGGCGTCGATCATATTGACAACAAATTCATAGTAAGGGGCATCACTTTTCCATAAGTTTGTAAGTTTCCCCGATGTAAGATCCATCTTATTTAGAAATGGACGATCCCCCTCGGGCGATGCGCCGTCACCATCCCAATAAATTGAATTATCGCTGACCATTATAACCTGACGACCGAACTGATTGGAAGTCATCACTACACTACCCGGATCGGTGTACGTATCTTCATACGACCTGTCGAAGAGAATTTTTTTCTTTGAAGAATTGGAGGGTTCGATCTGGTAGGTACGTAATTTACGATCAGCCCACCAGATTTCATTAACAAGTGCGAGCTTGTCATTCCCCCAAGCGATACTTGCGTAACGCAGCGTAAGACTTATGAGCTCCGAGGGAGCTGTATTGAATGGAGCGCTCCATTGCATAATCTTGTCGCGAAGAGCAGTCTTAATTTTCGGGTCGCCTTCATCCAATGCTTCTACCCAAAAGAGGGTCGATGGTTGGTCGGCGCGCCACGCATGACTACGCGGCCCTTTGATAACGGCATTAAAACCTACTGGAACGTTATCGCCTAATGGTATGTCTGTAAGTTTTTTTACAGTGTTCCCATTCATATCCATTACCTGAACGTATTGTGGGAAAAGATTTACAGGAACCAGGTAGGAATAAGGGCGATGAACGATCCTTGCCAGCACAAGACTTCCATCCGGCGAAGGACTTTGTGAAGAATACACTCCAGCTCCGCCTATTGCTTTTTCGTTTCCGTCGAGGGATACAGCGTAAAGCTGCGAAGTGCAGTAGTAATCAAAAAGCATTTCATCATACGGATGTTTCAAGAGATCCTGATAAGTCCGTGATGGTGCTTTTCTTCCAAGATTTTCTTCCACCACCGGGCCTGATGGAACGCGTGTTTTTGGAGGGAGAGATTTTCCTTCAACAGTTGACAGGAAGATAACCTGATTTGAGTTGGATAACCAAGCTACTGGATTTGACATTGTAGCATTCACTTTTCTTTTCGAAAGGACTTTGGCGGAAGAGGTTGCCATATCAACCAGCCAGAGTTCAATGCGATCTGGATAGGTTTGGAGGAACGTTGCTTTCTTACTGTCTGGCGAAAAGCTGAAGTTACTAAATTGAAGTGGAGCGGGCAGACCTCTCACCGTATACTCCTTCATGTCTTTCAGGTTTTTGAATTTCAAACCAATAAAGAAATTATTGCGACTTGGCCCGAAATTGTCAGGATTAATTCTCAGGCCAGCAATTCGCAATTCGGGTCGGGACAAT
Source organism: Cytophagales bacterium (assembly GCA_038241465.1). Lineage (GTDB taxonomy): Bacteria > Bacteroidota > Bacteroidia > Cytophagales > Cyclobacteriaceae > ELB16-189. The sequence goes on from JBBRFP010000034.1 coordinate 5,077, forward strand.
TCCTCAATGCTGGGATAGTCGGAGCGATCCATGATGGCCATCCAGTTTTTATCTGGCGAGAGTGTAATGGCCGGCGTTAAGGGTGCTTCGACCAATTTGGCTATTTCTTCTGGAGGACGTTGGTAACCAAGGTTGTCCTGGGCTAATGATGCTGGGATAGCCAGCCCAAGCAATGTTACTGTAATTAATGTTTTCATTGGATTGATTTGAAGTAAAAGGTAAGCATACCTCCTGAAAAGCCCTACAAATTTTGAACAAGCGAATATAAAAATTCCTTCCTTTCCAAGATATGTCAGGCCAATCAATTAATTTTCCGATCAATTCAACGGCCATGTATCCAGCACTTCTTATTACCCATTCATTTCTACGCTATTTTGTCTTGATCCTTTTGCTGATCGTGATCCTAAATTCTTTTCTGGGATTCTTGGGAAAGAGACCGTTCGGAAAGGCTGATAATATTTTGGGGCTGACTTTGTTCTCTGTTACTCATACTCAATTACTATTGGGGCTATTACTCTACTTCGGCAGCCCATTGGTACAGTTCAACGGCGAAACAATGAAATCAGCGAGATATTGGACGGTTGAACACTCTACCATCATGCTTGCGGCAATTGTTTTTATTACCCTTGCCAGAATTACATCTAAAAAAATGTCTGATTCCACTGCAAAGCATAAACGAATGTTAATCTTCAATTCAATTGCTCTGATTTTTATTTTGATGAGTATTGCAATGGCAAAGCGAGGGTTCTTTTCTCTGCCAGGAATTTCATCATAATTTTCCCAGATGAACCGCCTTTTCAAGGTCTGAACGGACTTCATTAAAAGGTATTTATCTGCTAACTTTACTGCAAACCCTATTGCATGAAGTTCCTTTTAACGATCTGCTTTCTCACTCTCAGTTGGCTTGCCTTTTCTCAAACATTTACTCCGCGATATGAGCTCATAAAACTAAAGGAGCTTAATTCTATTTACCATGATGCGGCGCCGGTTGTATCACCGGATGGAAAGAAACTTTACTTTTTTGTAGTCAACAAGGAAGGAGCTCAGGATATATGGATGAGCACGAAAGATGAAAAAGATATTTGGGCAGCGCCTACACATTTGGGTTCGCCATTTAATCAAAATAAAACCAACCAGGTTTTTCAAGTGCTGTCCGATGGAACGTTGCTTGTTCGTGGTGGCCGATCAAAAAATGCAATTGGATTTTCTCTGATCAGCCCAGGTGGGACGTGGTTAGAACTAAATATCAAAGACCTTTCTACAATGGTGAAGGGTAGATTTAACGGTGCAGCCATTTCTGCTGATCTCAAGCATCTGATTATTTATTTTTCAGAGCAGACCGGCGGTATTCGAAGTGATCTTTATGCCAGTCATGAACAAGGTGGCACGTGGTCACGTCCTGAGAAACTAAAAATCAGCACATCGTTTGATGAGTTTGCTCCCTTCATCGGACCTGACAACACAACGTTGTATTTCGCCAGTGATCGCACTGGCACGGCGGTTATTGGACGCCAGGGCGGAACTGATATTTATAAGGCGACGCGACAGGATGATACTTGGAATAACTGGACTGATCCGGTAAATCTTGGAAAGCCAATAAATACTGCGGCGGCGGATGATTATTTCTCAATGGATATGGCAGGACATATTTATACGGCCCGCTCGAATAGCCGGATGGACGGTGGCAATCTTGATATTGCCATTTTAATTCCCAAGCCGATTAAGGTGATGTTAACCGGAACAGTGTTTGATGATAAGACGAAGCAGCCGATCGCGTCAAGCGTTACAATTACGATTAAAGATGTAAAGCCGATAAGCCTCAAGACTCCAGCAACTGGAAAATTTGAAACACGAATTCCTGAGACCAATGAGTATCAACTTTCTGCGAGCGCTTCCGGTTATCAACCACAGGATTTAGATATGATTGTTCCAAAGCTTGGTACCGATACAACCCTTGTGGTAGAAGTTTTTCTTACGCCCATCGCCAAAAAACTTTTATTAAAAGGTGTAGTTTATAATAAAAAGACAAACGAGCCAATCAAATCCAAAGTCGACTTTACGCTGAAGCCCGAAAAGAAAAGCAGTTATTCGATCCCTGCTGAAAATGGAAAGTATGAGTTGCAGGTTGGGAAACTGGGTCTGTATTTATTAGCCGGATCAGCAGAGGGATTTGTCTCCGCTACAGATAGTGTTAATTTTATTTCTGAGGAACTATCACCATTGACAAAGGATCTTTACCTGCAGCCCATCGAGGTGGGAATGACGGTAAGATTGAAGAATATCTTTTTTGATTTTAATAAAACAACACTTAAGTCAGAGTCATTTGTAGAGCTGAATAAGGTAGTAAATTTCCTTGATGAGAATCCAAAGGTTGAAATTGAGATAGCTGGCCACACAGACAATAAGGGATCAGATGATTACAACAATACACTTTCCCAGGGAAGATCCCAGGCTGTTGTGGATTATCTTGTTTCACAAAATATTGATCGAAACCGCCTTACCGCAAAAGGATATGGGGAGAGTGTACCCATCGATTCGAATGATACCGAGGCCGGACGCGCTAACAACCGGCGTGTAGAGTTTACGGTTTTGAAGAACTAGTTCAGTAACAATTCTTAAGATAGTTGCCAGGAGACGAAATTTATACTATCCAAAGGCAATGTATACGGCATCCTGTATTTCACAAATGAAATCTTTGGGAAATTTTCACAGGAAATTATCATCCAGTAAAATTTCCTTTACCCTGTCGGTATCGCTTTCGAAAATATAAAGTGGCACCCCGGGAAATATATCATTCCTGAATGGATACAGATTCGTAAAATTTTCTTGCGTTAGGAAACAGGGCACGCCATAGGCATCTAGTTTCGTCTTCGCCAGGTTGGCCAGTATAACGGTATCGTATGCCTGATATACCACAATCTTATCGTTGGTGTCTTCCATTGAATCAAGATACATTTATTCTGGCTCTCAGGCTATTTTAACCGAAGTCATGGAGATTGAGCCCATGAGGGTCTTATCATTAAAGAAGCTCGCCGATTCATTTTCCTCTTTTAAGGCTAGGGTGTAGATTAATGGAAGATAATGTTCCGGAGTTGGAATCGAAAGTTTTGCCGCCTGTCCGAGGGTTTGATAGTTGATCAATGGTGCGTGATCCCCATTTGTTATCAACTGTTTAAATTTTTCATTCATCTCAATGGCCCAATCATAACCCGTGGCCTTAAGGTTCCAGTCAAGAATCCCAAGATTGTGGACCATATTGCCGCTTCCAATGATGAGCACCCCTTTCTTTCTGAGTGTTGAAAGTTCTTTTGCGAGCTCATAATGATACTGCACACCTTTTGTATAGTCAATACTTAGTTGTAGCACAGGAATTTTTGCTTCTGGAAACATCCGTCGCACCACCGTCCATGTGCCGTGATCCAACCCCCACTCATGATCAAGGCCAACATCCGTTTTGTGAATCAACGATGCCGTTTCTTTCGCGAGTGCTGGGTCACCCGGCGCTGGATATTGAACATCGAAGAGTTGTTTTGGAAATCCACCAAAGTCATGAATGGTTTGAGGCTTTTCCATTGCAGTGACGAATGTGCCACGTGTAAACCAATGCGCTGAAATGCACAGAACTGCTTTGGGCGGTGTTAGTTCTTTCCCAAGCGTGACCCATTGTCCGCTAAACTCATTGTCTTCGATGCCATTCATAGGCGAACCATGACCGATAAAAAGTAAAGGAGTTTTGCTTTCAGCTAATGAAAGGCTATCTCTTAGTTTTTTGAGATCGTTTAAGGAGTTCATAGTGAATTAATCCAAGACCATTTTTAAGTAAAAATTCGCTGCGGTCCGTCAGCTTAAAGAACAGACAAAATTGAAAATTGGTTGCCTCCCTTCTGCCATTGGGAAAGGAATCATCGCTAAATATCTTCTCCATCATTTCTAAATGACTTGTAGACTACTTTAAATGCGAGCTAAATTTTTTATGTATCAATTTGAAAGCACGAAGAAACCTTGAGTAAATCACTTGTAAATATGTTTCTAAGGCCGTGCCCATCAGTTTTGACTATTTTTAGGGCTATTTGTAACAAACCCTAACCCCCAGCGTCTAGCTTCTGTAATCAATGAATTTGGAAACTTTTCAAGCCAGGGTATTTCCGGTCAAAAACAAGCTTTTCCGCTTCGCTTTCCGCCTTTTGGGCAGCAGTGAGGAGGCAAAGGATGTTGTTCAGGAAGTTTTTATAAAGATCTGGAATGGTCGGGAGCAATTGGGGGAAATCCAGAATATCGAAGCTTGGTCAATGCGGATTACCAAGAATCTTTCGCTTGACAGGCTGCGGCAGCAAAACCGCCGGCCGACAGACTCGCTGGAAAAAGGACTCCATATTCAGAATGAAACATTATCGCCCTATGAAAATACTGAAATCAGTGAAAGCATGAAGCGAATAGACGAATTGATGGCCAGTCTTCCTGAAAAACAACGACAGGTGATGCACCTGCGGGATATAGAAGGCTATAGTTATAGTGAGATTGGTGAGATCATGGAGATCGATATGAGCCAGGTAAAAGTAAATTTATTCCGTGCACGGAATGCTGTGCGTGAGAAATTACAAAAGATCAATAATTATGGACTCTAGCAAAGCAGAGCAATTGCTCGAAAAATACTGGATGTGCGAAACGTCTCTTGAAGAGGAGCAACAATTGCGTGAATTCTTTCTCAGCAAGGATGCGCCTGAATCATTGAAGGCCACAGCAGCGATGTTTCGTTTTTTTGACGCAGAAAAAAATAAATCAGTGAATGAAAATTTCGAGCCGACTGTAACAAAACAACTTCGCCGTCGTCAAGGAGGAAAGATTGTTAGTATGGTAAGCTTCGCAAACATTGCAAGAATAGCGGCCGGTATTATGGTGGTGGTGGCAGCGGCTTACTTTATCAAGCAGGAGATAAGAAAATCATATCCTCAGGAACTTCAAGATACGTATACTGACCCGGAGATGGCTTTCGAAGAAACAAAGAAAGCGCTTATGATGATCTCAAATAGTTTTGGAAAAGCAAAACATGAAGCTGAGAAGATGAAAGTGTTTAATGAAGCAGAAAGGAAAATTCAAAACAAAGAAAATCAACAAAAAGGAATCATTTAAAAAAATTGAACGTATAACACAATTAACAAGATGGATATGAAAAAATTAATGTTGGCTGTAGTGATAGTGGGGCTGTCAGTCGCAGCGCACGCGCAGGGAGATGCGATCACAAAATTCTTTGATAAGTATAAGGATGACGACTCGTTCACACAGGTGACTGTAAGCAGCAAGATGTTCAACCTTTTTACAAACATGGAAGTAAAGAATAAAGATGATCAGGATGTTCTGAACGCGATCAGCAAACTGAAAGGACTGCGCGTTTTGGCCAAAGAAC
>JBBRFP010000035.1:0-10389 GCA_038241465.1 Cytophagales bacterium
GGCCATTGGGTGAAAGCACGAAGCGGATTGATAGCCAGCTTGATGTGGCGGTGCGTGAATTGTTGAAGGGAATTGATGACGCGAAGGCAAGTAAAAAATAAAAACTGGCCAAACATCTCACATTCTACTTTTTACATGTTAAAAAGTTTCCGTTTTACTAAAAGAACTTCTCCACAACCAGTCCGTACGTTAGCGACAGATTCTCCCGTTGTGTCAGCGTTATTTTATTGTAAACCAGCGATGATGAGAGACTCAACCATTTTTTCAATTTAATGGAAAGAGTGGTCGATGACTTTATAATATTATCATCACTGGAAGCAAGAGACGGCTGCACAAACGCTGAGCCATCAAGGAACAATATACTATGAAGTTTCCAATGGTATTTTATTCGGAATGAATTCCGCCACACATCGTACTTCAGTTGTCCAAGCTCTTTATCCGTTAAGTCTGCCTGTTCAAAGATCAATCCATCACTAAGAACGATAGAAGCGTTGTCGAGCTTCACGAGATTGTATCCTAGTCCTGCACCTACTTGGAAACGATGATTAATTTTTAATGAAAAACTCTTATCAAAGGTTGCGATCCCCCAGTAGTAGAAACGTTGCTGCTTCTTGAGGTAGTCAAGATCAATCACCGAGGAAAAGTCATTGTTGATCTTAACTCCAGACTGCTCACCATAGATCCAGGTATTGATCGTGTGTAGCGTTACCTTCCTTTTGTCAATCGTAAATTTTCCAATATTATTCAAGATAAAGGAATTGCCGTCATTGGTCTTATTGAATGAACCAGACGAGCCATAGTAAACGTAATAGTTAATCGAATCATTGAATTGTGCTTTCGTTACAAACGAACTACACAGTAGGGCACTGAAAAATATGAATTTCACCGGAGCTGATAACTTATATTCTAAACAATCTTTCTCTTTCATTTTTACTTTACACCTTATACCATACACGAGTACCCGCACCATGAGCACAAAATCTTTACAAAGCCCGATCACGTAAACGATTCTGTTTTTTGCACCGAACCTGATCATTGATTTTGTTGGATGACTGGGGATATCAATAAATTCTTTAAAGGAATCGACAAAATCCCAGAATAAGGATAATGTCTGTTCTGATTTATTCGCGAGGAAATCGGGAAGAACTTTATCTCGACAGGAATGAATCCAATTGTTTCTTACAAAGTCATGCTTGCATGAAGAGCAGGTCCACATAGTTTAAAGATAATTTGAAAATTGATTAATTTGTAATTGCCTGACCAACGATTCGGCGTGGAAAAAGTACCCCTAAATCTGTGACTTTAGGCCATTTGCATTTGGTTTAAGTCAGTTATGGCACGGAAATTTATACTGGAAAGGAACTTATGAGGTCTGCATTAGCAGGTAAAGTGTTTGTTTTAGATACTATCTTTAATTTTTCAAATTGGCGTGAAGCAATCCTCGGGAAATAAATCCATTTATGCTGCCCTGGTGGCGAATTTGTTAATTGCTATCACAAAATTCGTCGCTGGTGGATTTACCAACAGCTCATCTATGATCTCAGAGGGTATTCATTCAACAGTCGACACTACGAATCAGATATTATTGTTATACGGACTGAAGCGCAGTCGAAAGCCCGCAGATAGGCTTCGTCCCTTTGGGTACGGAAGGGAATTGTATTTCTGGGCATTCATTGTCTCGATATTAATTTTCGGGCTTGGGGGAGGTTTATCAGTGTATCAGGGGATTCAGCACATGCTACATGAAACTCCACTCACCGACCCAACCTGGAATTATGTAGTGCTTATTTTATCATTGATATTTGAAACTGTCTCGCTGGTGGTGGCTTACAAAGAATTTCATCGTACCAGGGAGGGACTCTCGATTTGGCAAACCATTATTACGAGCAAGGATCCAGCAAGCTTCCTGGTGTTGTTTGAGGATGCCGCTGCAGTGGGCGGACTATTGATCGTATTTATTTTTATGTTCATCGCTCATCAATTCAATCTTCCCTATCTTGATGGCGCAGGATCGATATGTGTAGGATTGCTGCTGATTTTCGTTTCGTTCATACTTGCGAGAGAGAGCCGTAGCCTTTTAATGGGTGAAGGAATTGCACCTGAAACCCGAAAAAAAATTCGATCGTTGGTAGAGAAGGATGAGTCCGTAACCAGGGTAAAAAGTATCCTGTCAACCTACCAATCCCCGGAATCTGTTGTGATGATGCTGATTGTTCAGTTTAAACCCGATCTTGACACACAAGATATTACTGATGCAATAGACCGGATACGAACATCAGTGAAAGATGAATTTAGTCTCGTTCAGTTTGTGATCATTCAACCAGAAGCATAATTTGTCAATCCACGATGTGGGCTATTTTCCGTCTACTGCCTTAAACGGAATGATAAGACTTTTCTTTTCCCCATTGTAAAATACCTCTACGTTCAAATCATTGCTGCTTGTGAAGCGAAAACTCCCATCTCTGTTCACAACTCCGTCTGCTGTATTTAATACCGTGAATATGGCAGCATAGCTGATGGAACAAATCAACCCATTTCGATAATGAATGATGGGATTTATCCGGGGATATAATTTTCCGTTAGCCTCGCTCTTAATAATTTCCAATTGAAGTTCCCAGGTGTATTCTGTAAGATTAGTATTACCAGCGAACAGCAACAGAATGTTTTTTATGCGTTGGCCTCTCCAGCTTTCTAAATTGTGCCGTCCACCAAAATCCTCAAAGTAGAAAATAGAGTTCAAAATGGTGAGATTACTGTGTTGCAGCATGGGTACATAGTAATTCCATTCACCCGTGCCAACATCAAAATAGTATGTTTGTTTTTTTTGCGCTTTTGATCCTTCGGCAAATATTTTAAAGTCACCGACCCAATAAGAAGGGGATAGGCTTCCGCTGAAAGTGAAATATTCAGGGTAATGTAGGGCAGCCCAGGTTGCATGAAGCCCACCAAATGAGTAACCGGCGATGCCCCTCTCTCTTGATACAGAATAATTGTTTTCTATGTAAGGAATGATTTGCTGTACGATCCTTTTGGTATAACGGCCAGCAGCTGGTGTGAATTCGCCAAAATCGATTTTAAGCGACTCGTCAGGGTATGGGACGTAATTGCTCGTTCTATTCTGATCGCTGTGTATCGCGATAATAACTATTGGCTCAATCAGTCTTTTCTCAATCAGTTCGTTGGCTATCGATTCAACGTTCAATCCGTTGGTACCAAACACATTCTGACCATCATTGAAGTAAAGTGTTTTGTATTCTTTTTTTGTGGAATAATCTGGTGGTAAATATATTGACAGCGTAAAACCGGCTATACTTTTTACTTCTATTTTATGAACAATTTCCTGAGCATTTGTTTCAGTTTCAAGAAGCAAAAGAAGTAATAATACCCTGGTAATAGAACGCATCCGTAAAATTTGACAGTTGACCTAAATTAGATGTATTTATCTAATGCTGAAATCACCCATTCTACCCGAGCAATAAGCGTATCAGGATCGCAGCCACTCATGTGGAAAAGTCACAAGTATTCTGGATTCAAAATGTAAGGTTCTATGTTTTTCGCCTCGATTTCCCAAAACCTTATTGCCTGATTCCTTTAAACAGCACCCATACGCACCAATATTTTATTTGCTTTGGAGTTGTATTCTTTAGTGACTAATATGACGCAGCTCAGCTCTTTGCTACTTTTGTGTGATAAAAGAACTGGTAAATAAGAAATCATTACTATCGAAACGACACAGAAAACACCCATCACCGTATCAATAGTTGTGAAGGCACCTATTGATAGAGTATGGGCTTCCTTGACAGAGCCGATCCATATTATGAAATGGAATCAGGCTTCCGATGAATGGCACACACCTTATGCCGAGAACCATCTATGAAAGGACGGTAAGTATTAAACAATTTTAAAAAGCAGACGAAAAGCTTATAAAGAATGTATTGGGGTGTTGACGCGTTGACGTATCGATGAGCTGGGAACACAGACATAGAAGAAATTAATTTATCCTTTTAACTAGGTATCTTTGGCTTTGAGGAGGATGTATATGGTGCGCTTTTTAAAATACGTTTCAATTTTATTATTTCTTTCATTTCAGGCAGGCGCTCAGCGCTATGCATTCAATTACCTTCATTCAACCGATCAGTTCATTGTGAACAATGATGGCGATCAGGTCTATTGTTTTTTCAAAGTGAAAGAATCCAAAACGCAAGCAGTTTATAGAAAAGTTTTTCTAAGCGAGAACCTTGTCCCAATGGACTCTGTCGAGTATCAATTAGATGGCAAGCCGGTGTTACTTGCAAGCGGAGAGACCCAGCACTATACCTATCATGCCTTTGAAACGAAAGTGGAAAAAGTACAAATGATTCTTTTTTTGATTACGGACAAGTCTGGAAATATTGTGCATCAGTTTAAAAAGACTTCCTTGGATTTTATACAGGTCTTTGGAAAGGAAGTCAAGCCTAAAAGCATCAACCTTCATTTTATTCCTGACAATGATAAGAATATACTGCTAGTTGAAATAATTGACATCGATGGAAGATTTAGCCCTCGGCTGGTAGCGTGGAATATTGCTGATGGTTCAACGCGTTGGCAAAGTGACGTGACCTCCCTTGGATTTATCAGAACCTCTGACTCTCAGGTTATCGGACTGACGAGAAATGTTGGCGGTGTACTAACGACGTACGTTATCCATCTTATTGATAAGGCAACCGGAGCGCGTGTGTCGGTTCCATTGACCAAAAGTGCAAGTCAACGATCGGTAGATGTTGTTGCAACTAATGGAAGGCAGTTGATGATCGCCGGAGCTGAATCTGAAAGCAGTAATAAAAATAGCAGACTTTATATGTCCATGTTTGATACCCAGGGAAGGCAACTTTTCGATAGGATGGATACCACTGATCGGATGGGAAAGTATCGCAGGCATCTGATGGGATCGGCGTTTGATAAGGATGGCAACCTTGTTTTGATTGCAGAAGGATATAAAGTTGATGCAACCCGAGCTGTAGCTACTACTGCGGCCGCGGTAGCGCTTGGAGTGCTTATCGGAGGTGTTTCTATTGGGTCGGGTGGAGTGTCAGCCGACAACAGAATAGATTTCATTACCTCAGCGGTGCTTTCAACGTCTACGGGACAGGTTCAATGGTATAAGAATTTCCCGGTCGGACCATGGCATGAGTTTGCGACATTTTATACAGATGGTGAGCGTGTGCTTATTGGCGTTAAGACCAAATTTTTACTTTATAATGTAAGTGATCCAGGCGTTCCTCCGTCTCAGTTTGCGACTGTAAAACTGAGTGAGCAACTGATTCTCACGTCCTTCGGCCCAGCGGTAGTGTACCGGAATACCAGTAAGAATAAAATAGTAGTGGAGATGGTGGGTAGGGACGAGAGGAGTAGTCGCTAACAGTAAGAAGTAGTCGGTGTCTTGGTAGCTGACGAAGCTGTTTACTGCAGTAGTTCAATAGATAAGCTGTTCAATATGAGTCAAACACTCTTTCAGATTGCTCTGGTTGTAAGTGATTATGATGAGGCAATTACTTTCTATACGCAGAAACTTAACTTCCTGTTATTAGAAGATTCACCACAAAGTGAATCGAAGAGATGGGTTGTAGTTTCACCGCCTGGGTCTGGTTGTTCGTTGTTGCTGGCGAAGGCTGTTGGCGGTGAACAACAAAGCAGAATTGGAAATCAAACTGGCGGCAGGGTATTTCTGTTTTTGAAGACTGACGATTTCTGGAGAGATTATAATTCTATGAAGGAAAACCAGATTGTATTTAATGGCGAGCCAAGAACCGAGTCCTATGGAACGGTCGTGGTCTTCGAGGACCTCTACGGGAATAGGTGGGATCTAATTGGCTAGCCTCGCTTTGGCAATTTTTTCATCTAAATTACGCAGCATCTGATCCATCCGCCACCTTGTCTTCGTGAAATTTCATTGCCTTACCTGTGCTTAGCTTTACGGTAATTGCTTTGTCCTTAACAACAGTGACCACACCTGCGCCACTTGGCGTTGTTACTTTCTGTCCGATTTTAAATGGAATTTTTTCTTCTTTTATAGCGCTCATAGTTCTTGTATTTATCGTTTTTCGCTGAGTAAACAGGGATCAATGTCCGTTTTAAGGCTTTTGATAGGTTTTTTCTCAACCTACAACTGCAAGGTAAGCTTTAAAAATTCATGCCATGTCATTTTTACATGGCACCTAAGTAAGCGCGGTCTATTTTATGCACCCGAATAGACTGGCAAGTCCGCGTTAAAATTCACTATCCAATCAACTTCTTCAACTCAGGATGAACTTGGGACGTTAGAAACTCGGTCACACTGAACTCAGCAAGCTTGTGTTTATAAAATGGATCTTGTTTAATGATCCTCTCAACTTCATCTTTCGACTTTGTAAGCGCTAAAATAATTCCTCCGGTTCTGGGAACCTTGCGTCCAGATGCCAGAAAGACATTCTCTTCATAATATTTTTTCAAAAACTTTACATGATCGGCCATGTGAGCATCAAGCTGGTCAAGGGGTACAATGTAATTCAAATTGACAATAAACATAGCGGATCAATTTAGACTTGGAAGCCGAGGTTTTTTTTGCTTTTGAATCGAGTTATCACCAAACAATTACAATCATTGTTTGTTAACACCAAACATTGCTTCCGGTAGATTTTTAAAAAAAGAAGTTCTCAATACCTTGAAAATCCACTCAGTTTGAGGATCGCATTGCGAAGGTAAATAGGCTTCTGAATTTAGTTGGAATAATTTCTCAAAAACTATGTGTTTGAACATGTATTTTCGTCAACTCGATCCATTCAAATTTCTTCCTTTTTGTACTTTTGAACTCGAAATTCATCCTAAAGGGTGATGTAACAGATATTAAATATCTTTGACGCAAAACACTTTAAATCTAACTCCTCCTATGGCCTTTTTGGACTACATTCTCGAACCACCTCGGTACGGCTGGCAAGACGCTCAAGGAAGCTTGATTAAGCCAACAGTTGGTCAGATCATAAGTGAATTTTTCTCACGTCTTAATGTTTTCAATGACAAAAGGAACTGGATGTCATTCATGAGTTGGTTACAGGTACTTTGCCTTGCGCCTTTTTTCTTTCTTTTTATCTTTAAATTTTTCAGCTGGGGGCTTCTTATCGCCGCATTCTTTTACAGCATGATCTTTATGGGCACTCATGGTACCGTATGGCATCATCGATACTGTACGCATGGAGCGTATACGGTCCGGAATAAGTTCTGGCTATTTGTAATCCGTAATCTGTCTTTGAAGATAATTCCTGAAGAAATATATGTTGTTTCTCACCACGTTCATCACGCAAAATCTGACAAACCAGGTGATCCATACAATGCGTACGGCGGATTTTTATATTGCTTCCTGGCGGATGTGAATCATCAACCCATCAAACGCAATCTTAGTGAAGAAGACTACAGTCGCGCGGTGAACATGATGAAGCATACTGGGATTCAGCCAAATGACTATCAGCAATATCTCAAATGGGGATCCATTGCCAATCCCGGATTGTCAATACTCCATTGGGTCTTGAACTGGGGATTCTGGTATGGGATGTTTTATTTGGTCGGTGGCCATCCCCTCGCGTTTGCATTGTTCGGTGGTGCGGCTTTCTGGGCAGTAGGAGTACGCACTTTCAACTACGAAGGGCATGGAAAGGGTGAAATGAAGCAACGCGACGGTGTAGACTTCAACAAAAAGGATAATTCAATTAATCAAATTTGGCCGGGGCTCGTGGCTGGTGAGTGGCATAACAATCACCATCTATTTCCGCAAAGTGCTCGCAGCGGATTCCTTTGGTATCAGGTAGACTCGGCATGGTACTTCATCAGAATATTGTCATTTATTGGTGCGGTCTCTTCATTCAATGATTCCAAAGAACAGTTTCGTAAACAATATCTTCTCTCAGAAACGCAAACCGCATTTTCTGAAACTGCAGAGCCGGTGATTAGTAAACCGTAACTAAAAACTATTAAAAAGGCGCCGGGCATTTGGCATTCGGGAAATCTCCCCAGACCAAATGCTCTGTGCCTTTTCTATTATTCTGCCTGACCAAATACTTCTTTCACTGCGCCCTTCGCGATGAGTATATCGTCTGCCTCTGGCAATCCACTCACGCCTATTCCACCGATTACCATATTGTTTTGAAGGATTGGTATGCCGCCACCAAAGCCTGTAATCTTTGGATCGCCCCAGAAAGCAGGATTGTCCTTTTCGCGCATTCGTTCTCCCATTTTGCTTGTTTCCGTGCGATCTACTGCTGCCGTATGCGCCTTGTTCTGTGCAATGATTGACGCCGCTGGACTAGTGCCATCCATTCTTATGAAAGCGATTAGTTCACCCTCAGGTCCGGTCACCGCAATGGCTGCTGGCCTCCCAAATTTTTCAGCTTGCTGAATTGAATAATTGATAAGCTTAAGAGCTTCATTTGAACTTACTTTGGCTGTTTGATACATTTGAAAGGTCTTTATTGCTCAATTTAAAACTTTTTCGAGCAACGCCTACTTTGACATTAGATATTCGGGGTTTATTGTTCGAAATTGTTCTAAACTAATCTGTCGTATGCGCACAATTACATTGGTGTTACTACTCACCCTGATAAGTTCACCAGTCTTTTCCCAATTCACTGTCAGTTCCAATCATCACTTCATCGAAAAGGACGGCAAGCCATTCTTCTGGCTGGGCGACACTGCATGGGAACTTTTTCATCGTCTCAACAGGGAAGATGCTGAGAAATATTTCAAAAAAAGAAGTGAACAGGGGTTTACTGTTGTTCAGGCCGTAGTGCTTGCTGAGATAGATGGTCTCCACAAGCCAAATGCCTATGGCGAAATTCCATTTGTGAATGATAACCCAGCAATGCCAAATGAGAAATACTTTGAGCATGTTGATTTCATTATAAATCTCGCTGATAAGTACCATATTAATATTGCCATGCTTCCAACCTGGGGTGACAAAGTATTCAAGGACAAATGGGGAATGGGTCCCGAAGTCTTTAATGAGAAGAATATTGCCGTTTATGGTACCTGGATTGCCAGAAGGTATAAAGACAGAACAAATATTATATGGATTATTGGAGGAGATCGCAATCCCCGAAGTGATCAGGATGTGGCCATCTGGCGCTCGATGGCAAATGCAATTCAAAATGAGACCGGAAATAGCGCGCTGATGAGCTATCACCCTCAACCAAACCAGTTGGGTGCAGGTCAGTGGTTCAATGATGATAAATGGTTGAGCTTTAATATGTTTCAGAACGGCCACTGTAGGGATGGGGCGATTTATGATAAGATATTTGCTTCCTATAATCGCCAACCACTGCGCCCCGTGCTGGATGGAGAACCCATCTATGAGGATCATCCCGTTTGCTTTAATCCCAATGACCTGGGCATTTCAAACGCGTATGATGTTCGTAAATATGCTTACCTCGATTTGTTTGCAGGTGCTTTCGGGCACACGTATGGTTGTCATGATGTATGGCAGATGTATGCTGCGGATCGGGAGGCAATTAATGGGGCACACATTTATTGGTATGAAGCAATTAATCTTCCCGGTGCGAATCAAATGCAGTATGTAAGAAAATTGGTCGAGTCGCATCCAATACTCGACCGAATTCCTGACCAATCGCTAATAAGGGAAAACAATAATAGTCCCGCAGAGCGCATTCAAGCTACGCGGGGTAAGGATTATTTGTTTGTCTACACAGCAGCTGGGAAACCTTTCCACGTATTTCTTGACAAGATAAAAGTTAGCGGTTTTCAGGCTTACTGGTATAACCCCAGAGATGGAAAGACGATCGATATTCAAATCCCATCGACCTTATTAGAGATGAGCTTTACTCCACCGTCTACAGGTTATGGTCAGGACTGGATACTGGTAGTGGATGATGCAGCAAAAAATTATCCAAAGCCCTAGTTATTAAATCTAATGGCCGGTACCTTTTCAAAAGCGCTACATTTTTTTTGGCTGAGGCTGCAGTAGCGACAACCGTTATTTGTTTGAAAGTTCTGGTGAACCGATCAACCGCGGAGTTTCGCTTACCAACGGCATCTAATCCCAATCCCACTTTCCTCGTTTGAAGTATTTTTCGTAATTGGTTTTAGTAGTAATTCCCACGACACCTTCATAAATGCCGCCGTAATCACCAATATCTTCCACCATTACTTCGATTGTATTAGTTCCGGTTTTTAAAAGGTTTGTTGGGATATCATAAACTCTTTGCTTTTTATATGAATTACTGGAACCCAACGGCCTGTGATCATTGGTGCTTCCGACGAATACGCCGTTGATGTACACTTTATCAAAGTCATCTATTTTGCCAACCATTACCACAAGTGATATAGTACTGTTATAATTGGATGGCATGGTAAATGTCTTTTTATACC
>JBBRFP010000036.1:0-10374 GCA_038241465.1 Cytophagales bacterium
GTACACATTCCAATGTTTCCCCTCACTCTTTTTCCTTTACCAGGAGAACTTGTGCCCCTTCATATATTTGAACCCCGTTATCGCCAACTGCTTCAGGATGCTGAGGAGAGGGATATTACGTTTGGGATATATTTTAATCACATTTTGAATACTGAGAAAATGGGCTCGCTCGTGAAATTGGAGAGCGTTATCAAGCGTTACGAGGGCGGCGAATCAGACATTATTGTCAAATGCCAGGATCTTTTCAAAACGGAAACCCTGTTCAGAACCTACAACGACAAACTTTATCCAGGAGGCGATGTTGAGTTCTGTGAAGTCGATGACCATATCCCAGTAAGTGTGAAGCTTCAAAACGAATTTGAAGCATTCATGAACGTCCTTAAGATCAATAAGATTCCTTCACCCTGCTCAATATATCATGTTGCTAAT
This sequence comes from Cytophagales bacterium, assembly GCA_038241465.1. Taxonomy (GTDB): domain Bacteria; phylum Bacteroidota; class Bacteroidia; order Cytophagales; family Cyclobacteriaceae; genus ELB16-189. The sequence continues at coordinate 430 of JBBRFP010000036.1, forward strand.
GAGTTGAGCCTTGATTTGGACGATCGAATTAAGTTTGCTTATTCAGAACACGATAAGAAAGAGAACTTTCTGTCGTCGCGCCTCAAGTTTCAAAAACATCTTCTTACCGAGGCTGAAAAATCTAAGGACGTATTTCACCTCAATTAGTTTCGCTTATTCCAATTTATTTTAAGATAATTTATAAATGGCTTTTCATCCGGAAAAACCATGCTTCCGATCGTATCATCTATGATATGAATTGTTTTTAAGAATAATTAGCGTTTGCGACGTAACATTTGGATATTCTATTCGTGTGAATACCAGACACTCAATTTTATACACCATGAAAAAAATTACATTCCTGCTGGTATGTTTACTTGCAACTTCAGCAACATTCGCCGCGAGACGAAGTGAGAACCCGAAAACCGTTTCAGGTATGGGGATCATTCATAGCAAGAATTCATTATTTAAGCTGCTGTATAAATCGGAAGAGTTTTCTGATGTCAGCGTGGAGATCATTGACTCACGTAACGAAGTTGTTTTTAGGGAAGTAATTAAAAGGTCAAACGGCTTCCTTCGTCCTTATAATTTCTCAAATCTTGCCGAAGGATCATATACTATTAAACTTGATAATGGTTCAAACTGGATGACAGAGAAAGTTGAATATAGCAAGGGAAAGGTTACTGCGGCTTCTCAGGTCATTGCATTGGGAGATGGAAAATATATGCTTTCTGTAGCTGGCAGTGAAGATGAGAGCTTTTCGCTGACCGTAACGACTGCTGGTGGTGAAGTAATTTATTCAGACTCCGAATTTACCTCGGGAAATTCTGCTAAAATATTCAATCCCAGACATGTAAAGGGACCCTTTACTTTTGAAATAACAGGCCAAAACGGTTATTCAAAGACCATTATCAAGTAGGAATCGGTCAATAGATTTTAGAATCTATAAGACACCTCATCAAAAGTGAGGTGTTTTTTTATGTTTAATAATTATAGTCTTAGGTTTCGATAATGAGTTTAATGCATTTAGCCAAAGAGAATGCAAGAGCTCTCTGGCAAGATAAACCTAATATTGAAGCAAAACTGCTTTCATCCGCGCAATACTTAGCAAAGGGTATATGTAAATGATTGAGTTATTTATACATATGTATTTTGTGGAAAGTAATTACTTTTTACCATTGTGACTCCCCTGCATTTAAATATTTGCATTGCTAACACATTCAGTGCAAACGATTACGATTCAAAAGATTTTATGTATATAAAGAACTGACCCACGATGGCCTCTTTTACTCGATTAAATCAATGGAGTAGTCAAACTAAATACGCAATCGATTTTTTAAGTTAAAAATCAAGTTTTCTTACAGCAACCAGTTGTGAGTAGATGATCCCCGTACATTTACATCATAATCAAACAAGAGATCAAAACAACATAACATTATGAAAACAAAATTTTTTCTGGCAGCCATGATTGTACTGGTAAGTACATCGGCATTTTCTCAAGCAGCAGGTCCCCGCGCAGCGGTGATCAACCAGCAAGGTACGGCGATCTTCAAAGTAATCTATGCAGGTGAAAAGGAAGGTAGAGTAACAATGACCATCTTTGATAAGAAGTCAAAAGTTGTTTTTTCTGAAATAACTAACAACGTTGATGGATTCATTCGTAAAGTGAACTTCTCAGGTATGCAATACGGCGAATACACTATTGAATTAGCTGACCAGTCAGGTAAACTAGTTCAGCCAATCGTTTATTCAAGGATATCTAACGTGAAAAATGTTCAGGTTTCAAAGATTGGTGATAAATCAAAGTATGTCTTGAATGTTACGAATACCGGTTCTGAAAAGATTAGCGTGCGTATTTACGACGGTTCCAACAACCTCGTGCACACTGAATACAGAACAATTGATGGAAATTTCGGATTGGTATATAACCTAGCGAGTGTTCAGGGTCTGCCGACTTTCGAAGTATCCGACGACGAAGGTAACGTCAGAACGATAAAGTATTAATAAACACGCTTAACCTGTAAACAGAGAAAGCCCCGTTCGAAAGAGCGGGGCTTTTTCGTTCTTCCCGTACCCGGGGAGAGCACAGAGTGCGGTCTACATATTCCTCCTATACTGACCACCCACCTCAAACAACGTCTTTGTTATCTGTCCAAGCGAACAAACCTTGCACGATTCCATTAATTCCTCAAATATATTCTTATTTGATACCGCCGCTTTCTGAAGGGCATCTTGATGGATGGCAACTTTATCGCCGGAATAGGCATGTAGCGCTCGAAGCATTTTGATCTGATATTCTTTCTCCTCGGTTGTAGCGCGAATGACCTCACGCGGGACAACGGTAGGGGAACCCTTGGAGCTCAAAAATGTATTCACTCCGATGATTGGATACTCACCCGTATGCTTTAACGTTTCATAATAAAGGCTTTCCTCCTGAATCTTTCCTCGTTGGTACATGGTCTCCATGGCACCTAGAACACCGCCGCGCTCCGTAATCCTGTCAAACTCCGTAAGAACGGCCTCTTCCACCAGATCCGTCAGCTCCTCAATAACAAACGAACCCTGAATCGGATTTTCATTCTTGGCAAGACCCAATTCCTTGTTAATGATCAATTGAATAGCCATCGCCCTGCGAACAGATTCTTCAGTAGGAGTAGTGATAGCCTCATCATATGCGTTGGTATGCAGTGAATTGCAATTGTCGTAGATGGCATACAACGCCTGTAGCGTCGTTCGAATATCATTAAAGTCAATTTCCTGAGCGTGCAAGGACCGACCGGATGTCTGAATATGATATTTCAACATCTGGCTTCTGGCATTAGCACCGTATTTATTCTTCATGGCCTTGGCCCAGACCCTCCGTGCCACGCGTCCTATCACAGAATATTCAGGATCAATGCCGTTACTGAAGAAGAACGACAGGTTAGGCGCGAATTCATTAATGTTCATGCCGCGGCTCAGGTAATATTCTACATACGTGAAGCCATTGGAAAGCGTGAATGCAAGCTGCGAAATTGGATTAGCGCCTGCTTCCGCAATATGATATCCTGAAATAGAAACAGAATAGAAATTCCTGATATTATTATCAATGAAATACTGCTGAACGTCCCCCATTAATCTCAACGCAAATTCAGTTGAAAAAATACACGTGTTCTGGGCCTGATCTTCTTTTAGAATGTCAGCCTGAACAGTGCCACGAACCTGAAGTAGTGTTTCTGCTTTGATCTTCTCGTACACTTCTTTTGGTAGTACCTGATCGCCCGTCGTTCCCAGCAGCATCAACCCAAGTCCATCGTTGCCTTTTGGTAGCGCGCCCTGATAATGTGGTCGCTCTGCTTTAAGATCCTTAAATATCTTTTCGAGCTTCGCATCAACCTCTTTCTGCAGTCCATTTTTACGGATATAAACTTCACACTGCTGATCAATCGCAGCATTCATGAAATAACCAAGAAGCATCGGTGCCGGACCATTGATAGTCATTGATACCGATGTTCTCGGATCAGCAAGATTAAATCCACTATATAATTTCTTGGCGTCGTCAAGACAACAAATGCTGACGCCTGAATTTCCGATCTTCCCATATATATCCGGGCGATAGTCAGGATCATTCCCGTAAAGAGTAACAGAATCGAAAGCTGTCGACAATCGCTTGGCAGGTGTGGTAAGGCTAACGTAATGAAATCTCCGATTCGTGCGCTCCGGTCCACCTTCGCCTGCGAACATGCGGGTAGGATCTTCACCTTCACGCTTGAACGGATAGATACCGGCAGTATATGGAAATTCTCCAGGTACATTTTCCTGTAAGCTCCATTTTAACAGGTCACCCCATGCTTCGTATTTTGGAAGAGATACTTTCGGGATTTGTAGATGTGACAACGACTCTGTGTGCGTCTGAATTCCAATTTCTTTATCTCTTACCTTAAACTTGAAAACAGGTCCTTTATAATGCTGAATCTTTTTCGGCCAGTCTTCCAGCAGCTTCCAGTTTTTAGGATCAAGCTCAAGCTTAAGTTTTTGTATTTCATCTTCGAGTTGTGATAGTAACGACGTGGCAGTAGAATTATCTTTTTGGGAAGATTTAAGATGTTCTATCGTTTTATTAATTGCGAAGAGTTTTTGCGCAATGGCACTTTGTTCCAGAACCCATGTATCATAATAGCGGTTGTTCTCTGAAATTTCACTAAGGTATCGTGTGCGATTTGGCGGAATGACAAATACCTTTTCAGACATCTGCCGTGTAATCTGAAAAGAAGAGTTCAATTCAGCACCGGTTTTTTCATGGATCTTATCAACAAGCTGTTTGTAAAGCTGGTTGGTACCGGGGTCATTGAATTGTGAAGCAATAGTTCCGAACACCGGCATGTCTTCAGGCTTCTTGTCCCACAATTGGTGATTTCGCTGATATTGTTTCTTTACGTCGCGCAGCGCGTCAAGAGCTCCACGTTTGTCAAACTTGTTAAGCGCGATCACGTCAGCAAAATCGAGCATGTCGATTTTCTCGAGCTGGGTGGCAGCACCGTATTCAGGCGTCATAACGTATAACGAAACGTCGCTGTGGTCAATGATCTCCGTATCACTTTGTCCAATACCCGATGTTTCCAGTATGATAAGATCATAGGAGGCTGCTTTCAGGATCTGAATAGCTTCCTTAACGTATACCGAAAGAGCAAGATTGGATTGTCTTGTCGCCAGGGATCGCATGAAGACCCGCGGATTGTTAATCGCATTCATTCGAATACGATCACCGAGCAATGCGCCACCTGTTTTCCGTTTGGAAGGATCAACAGAAATTAGTCCGATCGTCTTATCCGGAAAATCAATCAGAAACCTTCTTACGATCTCATCGACCATGGAGGATTTTCCTGCTCCACCTGTTCCCGTGATACCCAGCACCGGAACCTCTTTTTCGTTTGCAATTGAATGGATCTTGGTAAATACATTTGTGTGCTTGTCGTAGTAATTTTCTGCCGCAGAGATCAATCGCGCAATCGCGACAGGATTCTTTGAACCCAACTGATTGACTTCGTCTTCAAGCTTTTCTCCTAGCGGGTAATCGCTTTGCATGATCAGGTCATTGATCATTCCCTGCAATCCCATCGAGCGGCCGTCATCCGGTGAATAGATCCGTGTGATGCCATAGTCCATAAGATCCTTTATCTCTTCCGGTAAAATGACGCCACCGCCCCCGGCAAATATTTTAATATGTCCCGCACCTTTCTCTTGCAATAGATCATACATGTATTTAAAGTACTCGTTATGTCCACCCTGATAGCTGGTCATGGCAATCGCCTGTGCATCTTCCTGAATAGCAGTATTCACAACTTCGTCAACACTCCTGTCATGACCGAGGTGGATCACTTCGCATCCCGTTGCTTGAATGATCCTGCGCATAATATTAATCGCGGCGTCGTGGCCATCGAACAGGCTCGCAGCAGTAACTATCCTGACTTTATTTTTTGGTGTATAAGGCACGGGCGGCTGATGGCCTGCCAGATTTTTCTTTTCAGTTTTTTCGGGTGTGATCGTTTCCTTACTCATGGTTGTGGGAATCCTTTCGAACTGCAAAAATACTGAGAAGGGAGGGAAGAAGCTAACGCTCGGTAGGTGGGGGAATAGTGGCGAGCAATCGGTAATGAGTAGTCAATTTCGAGCTATTAGTTACTGATTACCGATTACTTTTTAGTCTTTTTAAGAGCTCGGATCTTATCGTCATTGATCTTCTTCACCAGCTCCCAGTACTCCTTTCCATACTCCACAAAGACCTCACTGCCTTTTTCAATGTCGCGTGTAGCTTCGATGAAGCAGCGATTACCATAGATGTTATAAACGGAGTTGTTGAGAAGTCCTTTTACACGGCTGTGTCCGGCGGCATCATTAGCATAGCGACCTAAGGCAGTTATGGATGGCTCGCCGTTGATCGCCATTGTCCTGTTGAGGCGGAGCAGATAGCCGTTATGGCCGTCTTCATGTTTTACATCTATCCATTTCTGGTGACGGCCTTTGTATTCAATGATACGGTCACCTTTGTTTATCGCCACTTTCGTAAATAGACCTTTCCCTGCGTTTGGTAATTGTGATTTCTTTTTGAAAAGGTCTTTTCGTAGAATATTCATAGGCGAGTTCTTTGGTAAAGGGGTGTTCAATGCGCCATTCGGATACGCCAGGCTGCAGGGTATAAATTATTGAGGCGATTCTGCAATACATTCACCCATCCCAGCGGGAGATTTTCAAACTCAACCAGCGTAAACCCCAATGTCTCTGGTAATTGCTTCAACTGATTCTTGCTGAGATAGTCAAGGGCTTCGTCCCGTTCAACGTTCATGACGTTGAAATTCTCCTTATTGAGCTTCTGCGACATCGCCAGTGCATGATCGGGAACAAACTTGTTCTTCATGATCTCCAGAACTGCAGTCCCAGCCGATAAGACATTTAAGTTATTCAGCGCAAGCTGTAGTTCAGTCAGCTTGCCATAGGGCAACATTCTAACGGTTTGGTTGTGTAGAAAAAAATCCTGGCCTTCGGGTTTTAAAATCCAGTTTGAAAATTCCTTTTGCTGAGTAGTTGATGGATAGCTAAGCTTATCTTTTGATTTTAGCGGTCGGGCGGTACCATCTTCTTTTTTCGTAATCACTGATAAGAAAAATCCTTCACCTTTTAATTTGTGTGGAAATAACTGATAGCCAACGCAAGGGCCTTCTGATATTTTTTCAATACCCCATTCATCCGGGATGGAAAGCGAAATGAATTCAATATCCTCTTGTTTGTTTAACCACACAAGATTTTCAAGATTTTCTTTTTGATTATACGTGCACGTGGAATAGATCATGACGCCCCCGGGACGAAGCGACGACCACACATCAGTCACAATTCTTTGTTGTCGCAAGGAACACATCTCAACATTCTTTGGAGACCATTCCTCCATAGCGTGGGCATCCTTGCGGAACAAGCCTTCGCCAGAGCAGGGTGCATCGAGAATTATTAAGTCAAAGAAGTAAGGCACTCGCTGGAAATCGGCGGGGTCGCTGTTGGTAATGATCACGTTATCATGTCCCCACTTCTGAATGTTCTCTGAAAGTATAGACGCACGACTTCGAATCACTTCATTGGAGATCAAAAGGCTCTCCGGTGAAATAAGACTCAACGTATGTGTAGACTTTCCTCCGGGTGCAGCGCAGAGATCGAGCACGTTTAATGCTTTTTTAAGATCGACCGATTGCCGGATGGCCTGCTCGAGGAACATTGAGCTTGCTTCTTGGACGTAGTAGGCTCCACCGTGAAAAGTTGGATCAAGTGTAAATATTGGTCGTTCCGGCAAATAGAATCCATATTCTGTCCAGGGAATGCGAGTTTCTTTTATGGCAGACGGTTTTCCAGGATTTACACGCACGCTCACTGGCTGAACTTCTTCTAATGCCCGACGGAAATGCCCGAATGAATCTCCAAGGCGGGACTTCATATATGTCTCAAACTCTTCCGGAAGGATCACAATTTAAGGATTAGAGGATTTAGCAAGATTTAGGAATTCGAGGATTAAACAGGATTGCGGATATTTACTGGATTCGGGATTAATAAAGTTCGAAGATATTCAAGACGGTCTGATTAACAGGATTTTAACTAAGAATAAATGATTTCAGCGAATGACTCAAGTTTGAACAGCTGGTTGGTGGTACCAGAAGGGTCTGATTTTCCGATTCAGAACCTTCCCTTTGGAATATTTAAGACGAATTATTTGACGCCTGTTGCGGGCGTAGCCATCGGTGATAATATCGTCGATCTGGTGTATCTGCATGACAGAGGTTTCCTGAACGGACTGGAACTGCCGCCTGGAATTTTCAATCAACGCTATCTTAATGATTTCTTTTCATTGGGAAGAAAAAAAGTGGGAGAAGTCCGGGAGCGGTTGTCTCAACTGTTGCGAAGTGACAACGAGACCCTGCAGAATAACATTGCGGCCCGCGAGATTTCGATCATTCCGATGAAGGAAGCTCACATGATGCTGCCGGTATGGATCCCTAACTATACCGACTTTTATAGTAGCGAAGAGCACGCGACGAATGTTGGCTCAATGTTCCGTGATCCGAAGAATGCATTGCTGCCCAATTGGAAATATTTACCTGTGGGATATCACGGCAGGGCATCATCGATTGTTGTTTCCGGCACCGATATCCATCGCCCGAAGGGGCAGATTAAACTCTCTGAAACGGAGCCGCCGATATTTTCACCATCCCGCAGACTGGACTTTGAGTTGGAGATGGCATTTATAACCTGTGCCAATACGGAATTAGGAAAAGCAATCTCTCTGAAAGATGCAGAAGATCATATTATCGGTTTCGTTTTATTCAATGATTGGTCGGCGCGCGACATCCAGCAATGGGAGTATGTTCCGCTTGGACCATTTCTGGGAAAGAATTTTGGTTCGACTGTTTCGCCTTGGGTTGTAACACTCGATGCGCTTGAACCATTTAGGGTAGAAGGTCCTAAACAAGCACCTGCAGTTCTTCCGTATTTATCATTTGAAGGAAAAAAGAATTTTGATATCAATCTTGAAGTGTTAATTGTGCCTGATAAAAAAGAGCCGGTCAGTATTTCAAAATCGAATTTTAAATATATGTACTGGAATGCTGCGCAGCAGTTGACACATCAGACCGTTAATGGCTGTAATATTCAGGTTGGGGATCTGTATGCTTCAGGAACGATTAGTGGTCCGACTCCAGATACTTTTGGGTCAATGCTGGAACTTACCTGGAATGGTCAGAAGCCGTTAACGTTGATCGACGGAGTTGAACGAAAGTTTATTGAGGACGGCGATACAGTGATTATAAGGGGATACGCGGAGAAAGAAGGGGTAAGGATTGGATTTGGTGAGTGTAAAGGTAAAATCTTGCCAGCGAACTAAGTCGACGGTAGAGGTGTCCCTCACCCCCCGCGCATCGCGTGCGGAAGAGTGGGGCGAGAACCCCGATGAAGAAAGATAGGTATGAAAAGAAGATATATTTTTTGGACGGTGATTGCAGGTCTGACTGTGGTTGATAGTTTTTTACTGTCGAAGCCGAATCTTTTAGGCAAGATCGGACTGGTCATTTACAAGTATCATTACCTGCGGACGTGGCCCAGAACATTCCTGACTGTCTCAATTGTGATGGTCATCACGTTGGTCATCACGTATTTGATTCATTTACTGGTAAAGAAGGAAATGTTCAAGAGAGGCATTGCTTCTATTATTTTGATAGCATTGATTTTTGTTTCGGTGGCTGCATTAGTAAAGACGGGTCTTGACTTCTCAACATGGTCCTATTCCCACACTGGACATCGCTTTAAATATGGAGCTTACTTACTGCCACTGATGCTGGTCTCGATCTTTGTTCATGAACTGATCACACTACCTAAAATCCCAAAGCCATTTCCATTGTCACCCATGAATGACGAATTAAAGAAAACACAGTCCACCGATGTTGACAGTAAATCCTAAAGAAGTTCATTTTTCAAAATTGCATGGTTATCTGCAGGGTGCCATTGCGCCACGACCCATTGCCTTCGCCAGTACCATCGATAAAGAAGGTAATGTAAACCTAAGCCCCTTCAGCTTTTTTAATATCTTCAGCTCGAATCCACCGATTCTGGTGTTTTCTCCATCGCGTCGCGGAAGAGATGGCACCGTGAAGCATACGTATGAAAATATAAAGGAAATCCCTGAGGTAGTGATCAACATGGTTAATTATCCGATCGTGGAGCAGGCATCGCTTACAAGCTGTGAATTTCCAAAAGGAGTGAATGAATTTATGAAAGCAGGGTTCACAGAAGTTAAATCTGAATTGATTCGACCACCGCGTGTTGGCGAATCGCCCATTTCACTAGAATGCAAAGTCAATGAGATTATTGATCTTGGAACCGCCGGTGGAGCTGGAAGCCTTGTGATTTGTGAAGTTGTATTGATGCACATGAAGGAAGAGATTCTCGACGAGCATG
>JBBRFP010000037.1:0-10336 GCA_038241465.1 Cytophagales bacterium
GTTCTTAAATAAACTAAGGGATGTTGAAATCAAGGAGAGCGAAGACACGGCCTTGTCAGCAAAGCGAATAAAGGAAAGCAAACTCAAGGATTCAGCTGCTATTGCTAATGAACAAGCTGCGAAAAAATTCGGATTACAGATACTAGAGAAAGGAATTGAAACACATAAAAAGAATTTCACACGCTTTCTTATTCTCACAAAGAACAATGGCTACGTCAGTGGCAGCAATAAAGCTTCTCTTTCATTCGAGGTGCGAAATGAAGCGGGAAGCCTTGCCAGTGTTTTAGCATCTTTCAGCAATAATAGCATCAACCTTACAAAGATCCAATCGATACCCATCATCGGAAAGCCTAAGGAATACTCAATTCACATCGATGTCGAGTGGAAAAGGAAGAAAAATTATGACGTTGCGTTGAATCAGGTATTGCGACAAACGCGAAACCTGAATGTGCTAGGAGAATATAAAAAAGCAGAGATTAAATTCTGATAGGTATGATCAAGACAGCGAATCGGATTGCAAACGTGGAAGAGTATTACTTCAGTAGGAAGCTTGCGGAAGTGCGTACCATTGATACTCCAGAACTAAAAGTTATCAACTTGGGCATTGGAAGCCCCGATCTTACGCCTTCAGCAAATACTATTGCTGAATTAATCCGTTCTTCCCAGGATCCTGCTAATCACGGCTATCAGAATTACAAAGGCATACCGGCATTGCGTAAGGGGATTGCATTGCTATATAATGACGTGTACAAAGTTCAATTGGATGCCGAATCAGGGATTTTGCCGCTGATGGGTTCAAAAGAAGGAATCATGCACATTGCTATGGCATTTGTAAATGAAGGCGAAGAAATCCTCATTCCTGACCCCGGCTACCCGACGTATGCTTCTGTTGGAAAATTGCTGGGTGCCAAGACAAGGACATATGAAATGAAAGAATCCCTTGATTGGGGAATAGATGTTGCTGCGTTGAAAAAGCAGGACTTGTCAAAAGTGAAGATCATGTGGGTAAATTTTCCTCATATGCCAACGGGTAGGGTTGCTTCGCGAAGTGAAATGAAGGAGCTTGTTGACCTTGCAAGAGAAAATCAATTTCTGATCGTCAACGATAATCCCTATAGTAGAATATTGAATGATTCACCGTTGAGTATATTATCAATTGAAGGTGCAGAAGAGGTTGCTTTAGAATTGAACTCGTTAAGCAAGTCTCATAACATGGCGGGTTGGAGGATCGGCTGGGTCGCTGGAAAAAAAGAATTTATTGAAGCGGTTTTGCGCGTCAAGAGTAATATGGATTCAGGAATGTTTCTTGGTCTTCAGCAGGCGGCAGTGGAGGCGCTTAAAAGTGATCAAAACTGGTTCGATGAACTAAACTCAGTTTATCGTGCCAGAAGCATTGCTGCAAAGCAAATCCTTGATGAGCTGGAATGCACCTATTCGGAAAAGCAATCTGGATTATTTGTGTGGGCGAAAAGTCCTAAGCATGTTGCTGACGTAGAGAAATGGATAGATGAAATTCTTTATGGAGCAAAAGTTTTCATCACACCCGGATTTATTTTCGGTGAAGCGGGACGCAGACACATTCGCATTTCATTATGTGCGCCGGTAGAAAAAATGGAGGAAGCCCTCACACGAATTCGGCAGTGGAAAAAAGCTGAAACAAAACAAACATCAACTAACGTAACCACCATTGTATGAAAATAGCGATTGTCGGCTTGGGATTAATAGGTGGTTCGATAGGTTTGGATCTTAGAAAAGCCGGACTTGCGAATAGATTAGTTGGAATCGACCTAAACGAAGCAAATCGCAAGAGGGCTGTTGAGCTGGGATTAGTGGATGCAATCGAACAGGAGGACACAGCACTCGCGGAAGCAGACGTGGTAATCCTGGCGATACCGGTGAATACGATGAATGCACTGTTGCCTCAGGTATTGGATGTTGTAAAAAAATCAGCAGTGGTGATTGATACGGGCTCAACAAAATCAATGATCTGCCGATCGGTCGCCAATCATATTAATCGGAAGCAGTTTGTTGCTGCTCACCAAATTGCGGGAACTGAGAATTCGGGACCAGAAGCAGCATTCGAAGGACTATTCACTGGCAAGACTAACATCATTTGTGAGCGGGAAAAATCCTCGGCCGAATGTCTCGCAACAGCAGATAGAATATTTTCCGCGCTGGGAATGAATACAATTTTTATGGAACCTGATGAGCATGACAAGCATGTAGCTTATGTGTCTCACCTTTCTCACGTGAGCTCATTTTTACTTAGTCAGACGGTGCTTGATATCGAAAAGGACGAGAAAAATATCTTCAATCTTGCCGGTAGCGGACTTACATCCACTGTTCGACTCGCGAAAAGCTCCCCCGACATGTGGGCACCCATTTTTGAGCAAAATGCAGAATACCTGGGGCAGGCATTGGCAGAATACATCATGCATTTACAAAAGTTTCATTATCAGCTGATGAAACGAAACACAAAGGAGATTTATAATGTTATGAAGGAGGCCAACAAGATCAGAAAGATCCTGGACGCCCCGGAATTGAAGAAGCCCTTGCCAGAAATAGAAAACATCAAATAGTCAACAAATCAGAAATCACTTAATTTTACGATATGCAATTTGAATCAATATCCTCAGCCCTCAATATCACCAAGCCACTGATCATCAGCGGGCCGTGCAGTGCTGAAACAGAGAGCCAGATGATCACTACCGCAAAGCAGTTAGCGGCCACGGGAAAAGTTCACGTATTGCGGGCCGGAATTTGGAAGCCACGCACACGTCCCGGACAATTTGAAGGTGCTGGTGAAGAAGGTTTAAAATGGCTGGTGATGGCCAAGCAGGAAACCGGATTGCCCATCACGACCGAAGTTGCCAATGCTGCTCATGTAGAAGCTTGCCTTAAGGCAGGGGTTGATATCCTTTGGATTGGTGCCCGCACGACTGTAAATCCGTTTTCAGTTCAGGAGATCGCTGACGTGCTGAGGGGCGTGGACATTCCTGTCATGGTGAAAAATCCAGTCAATCCGGATATCGAATTGTGGATGGGAGCATTTGAAAGATTAAATCGTGCTGGCATTACAAAGATGGCTGCCATCCATCGTGGATTTTCATCTTTTGAGAAAGGGCCGTTCCGTAATGCACCAATGTGGAACCTGGGAATTGAATTGAAGACTCGTATTCCTGGGATTGAGATGATTTGTGATCCAAGTCACATTGCCGGCAACAGGGAACTGATTGCGATGGTTGCTCAAAAGGCGCTTGATCTTGACATGGCGGGTTTGATGGTCGAAAGTCATTTAAACCCTGATGCTGCATGGAGTGATGCAAAGCAACAGGTCACTCCTGCAGTTCTCGCGATGATCATAGACGGGCTTGTAGTAAGAACACCTTCGTCTGATAATAAGACATTTAAAGATACCCTGGGCATCCTGCGCGATGAGATCGATCAGTTGGATGATGAGATAATGCAGAAGATTGCAAACCGTATGAAGATCTCTGAAAAGATAGGAGTGTATAAAAAAGAAAATAACGTTACCATCCTCCAGGTCAATCGCTGGGAGGAGATCGTCCAAACCCGCGCAGCGCTTGGAAAGGCGATGGGACTTGATGAAGGATTCACCCGCGATTTTCTGAGGTTGGTGCACCATGAGTCAATTCAGGTGCAGACGAAGGTGATGAATAAGGCGCAAGTTAAGGTCTAATAGTAATCAGTAACCGGATAACCCGACTAACCGACACTACAGGTTTTCCTGACTGAACTCCTCTGATTACAGATTACTGAATACTGCTTACTTTCCATAAAGAGTCCCACAATTAATAATTAGTTGTGGGATTTTTGTTGCTCTCAAAAATCTGCCGAACTTCGACACCTTTACTTCCTTAAAATGCCGCACTTTTCTTCAGAACTGAACGAGCTTAGGTTTGGGCGGTCTACGTTCTCAAATTTTCAAATTCCATCACTTTCAAATTGAATATGCAAAACCTTCCCTGGAAAAAAATTACCCTTGGCGCAATTGCCGTTGTTGTGGTTCTTGCTGGAGTTCTTTATTTCAAAAACGCGCAGAGCCTGGGCACAAAGACGGCTTCCATCAATCCCGCGTTTGGAGAATATATATCATCCTATACGGCAGGAGTACTAAGCTCAGGATCATCGATACAAATTGTTTTGACTCAAGACGTAGTTGATTCAACAGGATTGGGAGAAACGTCTGTTAAACTTTTCAGCTTTAAGCCGTCTGTTTCCGGAAAAACGGTCTGGCTTGATGGGCACACGGTGGAATTCCGTCCCGATAGTCGTTTACGATCCGGTCAGGTCTATGAGACCAAATTCAATTTATCCGGGTTGATGACTGTTCCATCGGAACTGAATACGTTCGCGTATACTTTTCAGGTGATACCACAGAATTTTGAATTAGCAATTGAAAATATAGTACCGTATGTAAAGACCGAGTTACAACGGCAGAAGATAGAAGGTCATTTATATACGGCCGATTTTGCAGACGGTGAAGCGGTCGAAAAAACACTATCCGCCGAGCAAGAGGGCAAATCGTTAAAAATCACATGGACTCACGCAGGAGAAGGTAGGCAGCATGCGTTTATCATTGAAGATATTGCCAGAAAGGCAAAAGTAAGTAGTGTAAAATTAACGGCAACAGGCTCAGGTCTTGGCATAGATCAAAACACAGATCAGGAGATTGAAATTCCAGCACTAGGTGATTTCAAAGTGATGAGCGTAAAAGTGGAACAAAGTGGTAACCAACATGCCGTCATTCAATTCTCTGATCCGCTTACTGAAAAACAAAATTTAGCAGGATTAATTACGATCTCAGATGTTCAGTCACTTGACTTTGAGATCAAAGACAACGAGATCCATGTATTTCCTCCAGTTAGGCAAACTGGATCGAAGACGATATCAATATATCCTGGGATAAGAAATATTCTGAATTATAGAATGGAGAAAGGGATCTCATTCGATGTAGTGTTTGAGCAGGTTGCTCCCTCGGTTCGGTTTATCGGCAAAGGAAATATTTTGCCGTCAACAGACGGTTTGATCCTTCCGTTTGAATCTGTTAATCTGAAAGCAGTTGATATTCAAGTCATAAAAGTGTTTGAAAAGAATGTGCTGCAATTTCTTCAGGTAAATAGTTTTGATGGAAATCAGGAGATGCGCCGTGTCGGAAAATCACTGATCAAAAAAATGGTATCCCTTGAGACGTCCGGTGTTTCGGATCTTTCCAAATGGAATCGCTTTACTCTTGATCTTTCTCAATACATCAATGTAGAGCCCGGTGCCATCTATCAGGTTCGTATCGGATTCAAAAGGCCTTATGCCGTCTATAATTGTCCTGAGGGTGAAGCAGATGCAACACAAACGAAAGAAGAAAACTGGGATGAACCTGAAGACGACGAGAGCGCGTGGGATTCTTATGAAGAATATTATTATAATGACAGTTATGATTGGGAGCAGCGTGACAATCCATGCAATGCTTCTTACTACACAAGTAATCGTACCATCTCCAGAAATGTAATTGCGTCTGATCTTGGCATTATTGCCAAACGCGGCGGTGATGGGAATGTTATGGTGTTCATCAACGACCTGAAATCTACAAAACCAATGAGTGGCGTGGAGGTGGGCCTGTATGATTTTCAGCAACAAATGATTGGAACAGCCATCACAGACTCTGATGGTAAGGTGACAATTGATTCAAAACAATCGCCCTTTGCTGTGGTGGCAAAAAGTGGATCACAACGCGGCTACCTTAAGCTGATGGATGGTGAATCCCTTTCGCTTAGCAATTTTGATGTTGGCGGTGAACAGGTTGATCGTGGTTTGAAAGGCTTGATCTACGGAGAACGTGGTGTGTGGCGCCCAGGTGATTCATTGTATCTCACGTTTTTACTAGAGGATAAATTAAAATTACTACCCGCTGCGCATCCGGTGGTACTGGAACTGCAAAATCCACAAGGCCAGATCGCTCAACGCCTGGTGAAATCTTCTTCCGAGAATGGTTTCTACAAATTTGCTACTCTTACTTCTTTAGATGCACCAACTGGTAACTGGACAGCACGGGTGAAAGTTGGAGGAGCCACGTTTACACAGACCGTAAAAGTTGAAACAATCAAGCCAAACCGTCTGAAGATCAAATTGGATTTCGGAAAGGAGAAAATAACGGCTGGTGATAATAATATTTCTGGCACATTAAATGTCAATTGGCTTGCTGGTTCACCGGGAAGAAATCTACGAGCAGAGTTTGAAGTATTGCTCACGAAAGCTCAAACAAAATTTGAACGCTATCCTGAATATACGTTCGATGACCCTGCTAAGAATGTTGATAGCGAGGCGAAGCCGATCTTTGAAGGAAGTACTGATGACGACGGAAACGCAACAATCAACGCATCACTGGAAGTAAGCGGTGAACCATCAGGTATGCTCAATGCGATCTTCCGGGGGAAAGTGTATGAAGAAAGTGGAAATTTTAGTATTGACCGCTTCAGTCTGCCATTCTATCCATATAGTTCATTTACTGGTATACGTCTTCCGAAAGGAGATAAGGCCCTGGGAATGTTGTTGACCGACACTACTCATATTGTCGATGTTGTTACCCTTGATGCCGACGGCAATGGTGTGACACGCGACAATGTGGAGATGTCAATTCAAAAGCTTGAGTGGCGCTGGTGGTGGGACAATGCGGAAGAGAATACCAACTATACAACAGGTTCAAATACCTCAATGGTAGCATCCGGTAAAATAAAAACGGTCAACGGAAAAGGAACATGGAATTTCAGGATCAAGTATCCTGCCTGGGGAAGATATTTAGTTAGAGCCAAAGACCCTGTTTCCGGTCACAGCACCGCTAAAATAGTTTACATCGATTGGCCAGGATGGGCAGGTCGCGCTCAAAACGAAGGACAAGGTGCCTCCATGTTGGCATTTTCATCTGACAAACCAATCTATAGTATTAATGAGAAGGCAAATCTCATAATTCCAGGAGCGGATAATGGCCGTGCACTGATCAGTGTGGAGAGTGGAAGCCGCACCATCAATTCATACTGGCTTGAAACAAAAAAAGGTGACAACAAATTCAGTTTTGATGTTACTGCTGACATGACACCGAATGTCTTTGTAAGTGTCACACTTCTCCAACCGCATTCACAAACATTAAATGATCTTCCAATTCGCATGTATGGAATTATTCCAATATCAGTAGAGGATCCCCAGACGCATCTCGAACCGATCATTTCTATGCCTGATGTGTTAGAACCAGGGCAGGAAGTTGTAATTAAAATTTCGGAAAAATCGAAAAGAAAAATGACTTACACGGTAGCGGTGGTGGATGAAGGTTTGCTGGATATCACCAGATTTACCACACCAGATCCATGGTCGCGGTTTTATGCACGCGAGGCGTTGGGTGTGAAAACATGGGACATCTATGACGCGGTGATGGGTGCGTTTGGTGGAAAAATTGAACGATTGCTTGCGATTGGTGGTGATATGATGGCTAAGAGCAGAGAGGATGATGCAAAGGCGAATCGCTTTAAACCGGTTGTTGTTTTCTTAGGTCCATTTACACTCGATGGTGCGAGTAAAGAGCATCGCTTCATCATGCCTCAATACATCGGTTCGGTTAAAACAATGGTCGTTGCGGGTTACGAAGGTGCGTATGGTACTTCCGACAAAGCGACTCCGGTGCGTAAGCCGCTGATGGTGCTGGCAACACTGCCAAGAGTGCTTGGGCCTGAGGAAACATTGAAGCTTCCTGTTACTGTTTTCTCTATGGAGAAGAGTATTAAAAATGTAAAAGTGGAGATCAAGGTTTCTGGACCGGTTGCTTTAATGGGAGAATCGTCAAGATCGGTTGTAATGGAAAAGGAAGACCTTACTACAGATTTTGATCTATCAGTTAAGAGTGCTACTGGGATAGCAAAGATCGAAGTGACGGCCACATCCGGAAGCTATAAGTCGACTGATGTTATTGAGATAGAGATTCGTAATCCGAATCCTCCTGTTTCGAAAGTGACCGACGGGCTGTTGGAAGCTAATAAAGTCTGGAACGGAAATGTTGTCGCTGTCGGCGTACCAGGAACCAATACTGGAATCCTAGAAATATCAACATTGCCTCCGATCAATCTCGGTCAGCGTCTGCGCTACCTGATGCAATATCCTTACGGATGTATTGAGCAGACCACTTCATCGGTGTTTCCTCAAGTGTATCTTGATCAGGTAAAGGCCTTGACTGATGAGGAAAAAGCAATGACTCAGCGCAATATTCGCGCAGGCATTGAAAGATTGAAATTATTTGTCACGCGCGACGGAGGCTTTGCCTACTGGCCAGGTAATTCTGATTCTGAAAGCTGGGGCTCGACCTATGCAGGCCATTTTTTGCTCGAAGCTGAAGCGAAGGGATATTTCATTTCGGGTGATATGATTAAACGTTGGAAGAAGTATCAAAGATTCAAGTCAGCGGAGTGGAGAAAAAATAAGGAAGTACAAAGCAGCGAATTGATACAGGCATATCGTTTGTATACACTTGCGCTGGCCGGTGATGCCGACCTGGCGTCTATGAACCGTCTGCGAGAAATGGGTAATCTTCCGGTTGTCTCAGCCTGGATGCTTGCGGCTGCTTATGTCAAGGCGGGACAACCTGAAGCCGCTAAAACCTTGATCACGAACCTGCCAGTCGCGGTGAAGCCTTATCAGGAAATGGCATATTCCTATGGATCAGATACTCGTGATAAGGCGGTCATACTTGAAACATTAGTATTATTGAATGACCGTATCAAAGCGTTTGAATTGGTTAAGGATATTTCAGCAGCGCTAAGCAATTCAAATGACTGGATGAGTACACAAGAGGTTGCATGGAGCTTAAAGGCTATTGGAATGTTTGCTGGCAACGAGAAGAAAGGCCCGTTGAAATTTAATTATACTTATAATGGTAAGATGGTTTCAGCTAACACCGACCTTCCATTCGCGCAGGTGAATCTACCGTTTGATGGTGTAAAAGGTGGTGCGCTGAAGATAGAAAGCCAAACTCAAGGAACATTGTTTGTTAGAGTCATAACGGAAGGAGTTCCTGCCCGCGGTGAGGAAGTTGAAGCAGGCAATAATTTGGGTTTGTCAGTGAAATATGTCGACGCGGATGGTGGTGTGGTGGATCCATCCAGTCTGGAGCAAGGAACGGAGTTCATTGCCACCGTTACCATTTCGAATCCGGGTATTCGCGGAGTCTATAAAAATCTCGCATTGAATCAAATCTTCCCATCTGGATGGGAGATTAATAATATAAGGCTTGATGAAGCGGAAGATATGGTGAAAAATGATTCGTTCACTTACCAAGATATTCGTGATGACAGGGTTTATACTTACTTTGATTTGAATGCAGGTCAACGCAAGACCTTTAAGGTAATGCTCACTGCCACGTACGCTGGAAGTTACTATTTACCGGCCATGAGTGCTGAAGCGATGTATGATAAGAGTATCTACGCACGAACAAAGGGTCAGGTAGTGCTGGTGACGAAAAGAGAGGTGCAGTAACAGATTTGAAGCTTGATTTAACGAAGCCCACGATTGGATCGTGGGTTTTTATTTTTCCTACTCCAGCATCGAGGTCACCTAGGATTCGTAGGGATTTTTATGAATGCCGAAGGCAGTTGAAGGGTAGTCTTCAAAAAACACTGACACTGTATCTTTCAAAATCTAAAGCAAACGCAATTCGAGCTGGGCGAACCTCTGTGTAAAGTTTTAAGAAATTTTTAGCATTTTAATCCGCTAAATTATCTAAATCAATATCATCTTCATCAATCGCCTCGTTCTCAGCAACCTGTTGCGCTGCGATCTTTTCCTTCTTAGTCAGTTTCTTTAATGCCTTCATTATTTTCTTTTCATCATTCTTATTAAAAATTGAAAAATGAACAATTTCCTTTTGTTGATTTTCATCCAGGTATTGAACTTCACAAGTTCGTGTAAACAACGAGAAAGAGATTCTTGTGTCGCCATCCGGTAAAACATCCAACGCCTTAATCTTTGTGATCGCTTTTATTTTAACGGTGTGCGATCCCTTAAATGGATTCAGTGATGTTATTTTTAATTCGTCATCGCTAATGCTGACGGCAGTGGTTCCCGCAAGCGTCACGACGTAGGCCATCACTACGAGCCCCACTACAAACCACCCACTTAAGCCAAGCAGAAAAACCCCCGCAATGCACGCAAGAGAAGCGATTCCGAAGACGATGGCTTCTGTTTTTGGGAAATAGCTGAGATTGATAGTTGATTCCATTATTTTTATCTACATCGGCAAATTTACTACTGAACTAAACGTTAACGAATTTGTTTTTTGCCA
>JBBRFP010000038.1:0-10221 GCA_038241465.1 Cytophagales bacterium
GAAGACCGGTTTGACGTCAAAGGAAAATTTGTTGTGTCGTACATTGGCGCATTGGGTATTGCTAACGGCCTCGATTACCTATTGGAATGTGCAAAGGCTTCGCGGAAATCGGAGCTTCCGATTCACTTCATACTATGTGGCGACGGTGCAATGCAAACGGATTTGAAATCAAATGCGAAGAGACTTGGATTACAGAATGTGTCTTTCGTCGCATTTACCAATCGTGATACAGTCAAAGAAATTCTAAATGTTACTGATGCAGCGTTTGTTTGCTACAAAAACGTTCCAATCCTTGAAACGGGTTCTCCTAATAAATTTTTCGACGGACTGGCAGCCGGTAAACTCATCATTGTAAATTTTGGTGGTTGGATAAGAAAGGAAATAGAAAGTAATAAGTGTGGAATTTTCGTTGATCCGCAGCACCCGACTGATTTTGCTAAAAAGATTCAGCCATTTTTGTCCAATCTGGCACTATTGCAAGAGTATCAAACCGCCTCAAGAGCATTGGGTGAAAGGAAATATTCGAGAAAGAAATTGAGTCAGTCGTTCAGGGATTTATTTGCATAAATACGGCTTTTTCCTTTGCCGCAGCGCAATAGATATCCTTCATTCCATATCCAGTCGGATCAAATTCAGATCGGTAGGTTGTAAATTTTTGATCAAGAACTTGCACATCGGAGATGTTTTTTAAAATGTATGTTCTCCAATTTTCTTTTTGACCAACCATTCCTTGTTCTGCCGTTGGGATAAACCATGCGGAAAGAGAAGTATGTTTCCTTGGGATCGTGCCGATAAGATATGGCTCTACGGTTCGCCAGTCACGGATGCTGTTGGTGATATTTAAATACCAGAAGCGAATGAGTTGTTTGTTTTGAATGGCCGGACAGATTAGATTAATAACGGATTGTTCATGTGGAGTCATAGTATGAAAAGTGAAAGGTAAAAAATGAAATGTCGGGTTCTCACGTTTACGCTTCTGTTCGCTCAATGATCTTACCTGTCTTCTTATTCTTCAGGATAATTTTCTTCGCGCCGAAATGAGTTATCTCTTCTTTTACAAGGTAATGATCGGCATCATATTCAATTAGATGACTGTGCTTGGAGACACCGACCTTCCCGCGCCAGATGTCCAGTTTTACAGGCTCCCACAACTTTGTCTTTGCGGATTTGTACGCTGCATCTAGAATTGAATTCACCACATAGCCGTCGTAGAATGTTTCGCGTGGTTCTTTCTTTTGCTCAAGATTGTTGAACATATCCATAAACATGTGATTGTAACCAAGCTCATTTAATTCATCACCAACCGGAAAAACCCAGCCCGTATTGCTTTCGGATTTTTCGGAAACATAGTCTGCACCTTTTCCTGTTGTAAACATATCAAAGCCTGTCCGGAGAAACCCATTGATCCAGATCGTTCCTTCTGTTCCCATTACTTCATCGCGTAAGTCAAGGCCACCACGGAATGTCCAGCTCACCTCAAACTGCCCGATGGCACCGTTGTCATACTTCACGAGACCAATCGCATGATCCTCTGCGTCGATCGGTTTTACCTGCGTGTCAGCCCAACACATAACCTCCACTGGCTTAATATCTTTTCCAATGTAGGTACGCGCGATCTCCACACAATGACAACCCAGATCAAGAATTGCTCCGCCTCCTGCCTGCTCAATATCCCAAAACCAATCGCTATGTGGCCCTGGATGCGTTTCACGTGACTTTGCCCAAAGAATTCTTCCAAGGGCACCGCTCTTTACACTTTCATAAGCTTTGATAAATTTTGGGGTGTACACAAGATCCTCTAGGTATCCGTTGAAGATCTCAGCCTTTTCAACCGCCAATAACATCCGATGAGCTTCCTCGGCATTTCTACCGAGCGGTTTGGTACACATTACCGGTTTCCTGTGCTTACAGCAAAGCATGACAGCCTCTTCGTGAAGATTGTTTGGAAGTGAGATGCAAACGACGTCAACGTCAGGACGATTGATCGCCTCTTCCATCGTTGTGGTAAAATGGGTAACCTTATAATCCTTGGCAAACTTTTTTGCGCTCTCTTCCCTTCTTGAATAAATGCTTACGATTTTATCTTTACTTCTATAACCCTGAAGGGAGTCCGCGTAAAAACGTCCGATGAAACCGGACCCGAGCATGCTTATGTTCATTGATAGATGGTTGAGTGTTAATAGGTAACTAATAGATAACTGTTAATCGTATGCTTTGAAATGACGTTTGATAAGTGAATTTAAATGTGCTTTCTATAAAGTCCGGCCCGTTAGCTTTTAACAATTAGCTCCTTCTTTTCTTTAAAAAACAGAATAAAGTAAATCAAAACAGCCACGGCGATATATGCCGGCACCGACCAAATTTTTTGCCATTGGTGACCACCATCAACTGAATAATAATCCGCTGTGAATCCTGAGAACCCGGTTCCAATCAACATTCCAACACCATACGTTGCAAACGTAAATAATCCTTGCGCTGCGTTCTTTATTTTTTCGCCTGCTTTCTTTTCCGTATACATATAACCCGTCACAAAAAAGAAATCATAACAGATTCCATGTAGTAAAATGCCACCATACAGCATCCAGGTATTTGCGCTTAGATCGCCAAAGGCAAAGCAGACATAACGAAGAATCCACGCCACCATTCCAAGCAGCAGCATCTTTTTCACTCCAATGCTATTGAAGAGAAAAGGAATCGCAAGAATGAAAATAGCTTCAGAAACCTGCCCAAGAATCATTTTGCTCGCGGCATTTTCCATTCCCAATTCATTGAGAAAGACGTTGGCAAATCCGTAATAGAATGACAACGGAATACATACGAGGATAGCAGCAATAAAGAAGATCAAGTAAGGACGGTCTTTAAAAAGAACAAATGCATCGGTACCCAGTGCAGTTGAGGCAGATGCATTGGCTTCCATACCTTTCGGGGGAGTATTAGGGAGAATAAAACTTATCAACCCGAGCGTGACGGAAGCTGCAGCGGCCATGTAAAAAGTAGATGACGTTTTTTCAATGGATAAAAATCCAATCATTAATCCCGCGAGGATCCAGCCGACAGTTCCAAATACCCGTATCCATGGGAACTGTTTTCCTGGATCCGTCATCTGATGGAAAGCAATGCTGTTGCTTAACGCGATGGTGGGCATGTAAAGCAGTGAGTAAACAAGTATTACCCAATAGAAAGCAGCATTGTCAGAGATCGTTGTAGCAAGGTATAGCAAGCCACCTCCAGCCAGGTGCAGCACACCCATGATCCGTTGGGCTGCAAAGAAACGATCTGCCACCAATCCAATAAAGAATGGAGAGATCATGGTAGCAATGGCGAGTGCACTATAAGCAGCTCCTATTTGTACTCCACTTGCGTGAAGAAATTCAGACATGTAAGTACCCATTGTTACATACCATGCGCCCCAGATAAAATACTGAAGCAACATCATGATCGAGAGCCTGGAAAATATCGATACGTTCATTTTTTGATTCTAATTTTTAATTCGCCTTTTCTTTTCCTGGCACGTTCACTATTTGAGGCTTATAACCTGACTCTTTAAAAAGTTGGGGAGCGTTTTGCATATTCATAAGCTGCGGTAGTGTTACATCAGGATGTGTTTCCATGTACTTCTTTACAATCTGCCAGCCAACCCAAGTTCCAATTCTTCCGGGGCACTCTTCCCCAACTTCTATCGTCTTAGGGCGTTCAGCGATATATTTTTGTTTTACAATGTGGCTGGTAGAAAACAAAACTTCATCCTCTACAAATCGGGACCAGATCAGGTTTTCAAATTTGTAACTCCCCTGCATTTCTTTTTTGGTATAACCGATCAGTACACTGTCAGGCAGGCAAGGAATCATTTGCTTGGTGAAATAGTACGCTTTACCGTAAGCGACCATGTCTGCCAGTACGGTACGGTCTTCAGGGTTGACTTTATTAATGCGACTATCAATTCCTGTTAGCAACACCACCGACGGCACTATAAAATGTTCGGTGTATCGTCTGAGCATATATTGAGGCATTTCATTAGGTCTGTATTTGGCGCTGTCACCTAAGAAATAATCAAGACCCACAATCACAAGTGAATCACTGACGAACAGATCACTTCCTCCCTCAAGACCGGTAATTGTAGTTTGGATCTTACGGGTTCCAATCTCCGGATAGTAATATTTCATGTTCACAAATGCTTTTTCGAATTCAGATTTTAATGCAGAGCCGTCTCCAAAAACACGGTGAGTCTCCATTAGTAAGGTATCCAGATGTGGGTTGGCAAACTTTTCGTAAAGTGCGTTGATAAATACTGAATCACTTGGGTAAGCTGGGCGATTAAAGAAAACCTCGCGCATTACAGGGTGTCTGTTGAAAAATCCTACCAACTCTTGTTTATTCCGAACGGATGGCAACGAATCCTCCAGTGATGTGAAGGTGACGTTAATGTTTATCGAAGATGTTTCTGGGATAGAAGCACACGGCTCCCCTTTTTTGTCATTACATCCGATCAGAATGAACCAACAAAAAATAAAAACAAGCAGGGTTCTCATAGGGCGAAGATCAGAATTTTATGGAAACAATGGTTATTAATCTTCGCCTGAAAAGAGAATGTCTTTTGATCTTAAATGATTTAGATTTGACTGGAATTAGATTTATCATAAATCAGCTTTCAATATGCCATACATTTCTGTGGAGGAGCATTTGCCAGGCATCACTGGCTTACTGGAGTACCGAAAGGATACGGCTCAGCCAATCCGAGAGCTAACTCAGATTTTACTCCGTGGCCCTTCAACGTTGACAGCAGGAGAGCGAGAACTAATCGCGACCGTGGTTTCCCATGGAAACGAATGTCGATTTTGTACTGCCGCTCATACTGCTGCTGCCAATCTGTTGCTGGGCGAATGCGAAACAGCAGAGGCAATCAAGAAGGATATTTCTACGGCGCATATATCAGAGAAAATGAAAGCATTGCTTACAATCGCTTCGCTGGTTCAGAAAAGTGGCAAAGCGGTTACGACAGAAGCAATTGCGAAAGCTAAAACTGAAGGTGCTACAGATATCGAAATTCATGACACTGTGCTGATTGCTGCTCTCTTTTGTCTGTACAATCGTTATGTTGATGGACTTTCCACGATTACCCCAACGCATCCTGATTTTTATAAAGGACTTGCCGAACGAATTGCGACTGGATACCACCGTTCCCCTACAGGTTATGATCATTTGAAGAATGAAATAAAATGAAATAACTTTTCCGCACATTCATGAGCAATCTCAAACACATCGCAATATCTGGCAACATCGGTTCGGGTAAAACAACGCTCGCTGAAAAATTGGCCAAACATTACAATTGGACACCTTTATTTGAATCGGTAGACCACAATCCCTATTTAAAGGATTTTTATTCGGACATGACCAAGTGGGCGTTTCACCTTCAGGTGTATTTCCTCAATAGTCGATTTGAACAGATTCATCAAATAAGACATAGTAGTAAAACAATTATTCAGGACAGAACGATTTATGAGGACGCCTATATTTTTGCTGCGAATCTTCATAAGACCGGGCATATGAACGACAGGGATTATCAATGTTATCTTGATCTCTTCAATTCCATGACGCGGGTTGTTCAACCTCCAGACCTTTTGATATATCTTAAAGCGGATATTCCAAAGCTGGTAGCACAGATTCAAAAAAGGAATCGCGACTTCGAATTTAGCATCAAGCTTGACTATTTAAGAACGCTGAACGAGCACTATGAGGAATGGATTGCCAACTACGATCATGGTAAATTATTGATCGTTGATGTGAATAATTTGGATTTCGTTGAACGTGTGGAAGATTTTTCAATGATCGTTGGAAGGATTGAGTTGGAATTAAATAGTTTATTTAGTGCGCAGAACAAACCCAACTAGTGGCGCGTGCCCAACTGATAACCTGAGATTATTCCCCCATCTCAAGTTCCTTAAATACACTCCAAATCCCGTCTTTGTGCTTTAGCAGACACAAACGATTCGCTAAAAAATTTCCATTGAATTTTTTCTCGCTGAATTCTTTCCATGCTTTCGTGAATTCCGGTTTTTTTAAATCGCGAAAAGCCAATGTTATAAGCGGATGAAAGGGAAGATCCTTATAATCCGCATTGAATAAACCCAACTCTTTTTTACAGAATTGTCGAAGTTGGTATTGTAAGGCGTTCAGTTCCTGGGAAGGAAAAACATTGATAAAAATCACGCACGGGTCGAAGCAGCCAAAATTTTCGAGTTTTACTTCTACCGAAGTTAAACTTTTCGAAAAATGTTTGAG
Organism: Cytophagales bacterium; assembly: GCA_038241465.1. Lineage (GTDB taxonomy): Bacteria > Bacteroidota > Bacteroidia > Cytophagales > Cyclobacteriaceae > ELB16-189. The sequence goes on from JBBRFP010000038.1 coordinate 6,280, forward strand.
TGACTCAATCAAATCATTTTCGCGATCACCCCGCCATTCAAATGGCATGTGAAGTGTGATGTGAGGAGGCGAATTTAACGAGGCCTTGCTTCTGTACTGATCTTTAAAATAGTTCTTTAATTCTACTGCCTGTTCATTGAACGGTGATGGAAGAAGGAGTGCAATGAAATAGCGATTTTTTTGAGGAGCCATTAATTAAAACCGTTATTTATTGAATTTGCCCTTTTGCGATCGTTGAAGGGCATTTCCGAGATCGACGTTTATTAATTCAAGATACACCTGTCTTTGTCGAGTCTTCTGAATCACTTTCAGCTATTTATCCTAACGACCATATTATGTCGCTCAGTTCAAGACCATGAAGTTAATATAAGCATGTGTATATTCGGAACGTGGATAAGTAATGATATAAGGAGCTTCGTTCCGTTGGGCTTACCTTTTTCTTTTTCTTTATGAAACTCTTTTATCAGTCATCAAATTCTCAAATCATTTTCATTTCGATTATTTGAGTAATTTTATTGAGCGGTTGCGACAAGAAAATCACCAACAATTGGACTTAACGGAAGAGAAAGAGATTACTGGCTATCATTGGCTGCTTTTTGGTATTTGTTTTTTGGCGAATGTATTCGGAGGAACGGTTTCCACGCTGATGTCAGTGTATCTTCCAGTCGCAGCCAACGATCTTCTGGGAAAGACCAACGTCGATTTGAATTTTGTAAGTGCGTATGTTAATTCTGTTTTCATTTTCGGCTGGGCAATTGGTGGAATTGCTTGGGGATTTTTAAGCGATCGATTTGGACGATCACAGGCAATGATCATTTCAATTGGCGCGTTTGGAGTTTTCACCATCTTAACCGGCTTTACAAACTCCTGGCTTCTGGTCATGATGTGCAGATTTTTCTCGGGGTTTGGTGTAGGAGGAATATTAGTCATAACACCAACGCTGCTTTCCGAAGTATGGCCTTTAAAAACACGATCAATCTTTCTCGGCATTTTATCAATTGGATTTCCGGTGGGAATCTTTTCTTCCGGACTAATTGACCTTTTCGTGTCGAACTGGCACCAGGCATTTATGATCGGAGTTGTTCCATTGACCTTATCAATTCTGTGTATTTTTCTTGTTAGTGAATCAAAAGAATGGCAATTGACAAAAGAAGTTAATGTCAACATACGTACAAAGCCAAGCGCATTCAACCTAACGTATCGGCAGGATTTAACGGTAGCCACTTTAACTTTTGGAGCAATGCTCATCGGACTATGGGCGATTTTTTCGTGGCTGCCGAGCTGGGTTCAGAATTTATTGCAAGAAGGCGACGGACAGCGGGAACGAGGAATCGCAATGATGTTCCTAGGTGCCGGCGGACTTCTGGGAGGATTCTTTTCGGGATGGCTTTCAAACGCTATCGGTCATCGCAAAGCAATGATGCTTTGCTTTGGAATATGTTTCATCATGTCTTTCCTGTTGTTCAAGCTGAACACGACTTTTTCAATCTTAATTTATATTGAGATCGCTTTATTGGCGATATTTTTCGGAGCAAGTCAGGGCGTCTTATCTGGCTATATTCCTGAATTATTCCCACCGTCGATTCGTGCAACCGCTACCGGGTTGAGTTTTAACATTGGAAGATTTGTAACGGCATCGGTTGTATTCTTTGTTGGTGCATTAGTGGTGACGTTAGGGGGATATGGAAATGCAATTTTTATTTTTTCACTGGTGTTTTTAGTTGGACTGGTCGCAACGTATTATTCCCGTGAGCCACAGATTAAAAAATAAGTTTCAAGCTAGATTAGATTTGAAATCGATGGATGCCTTGTGCTTTGATTACTGCAACTCTCTCAAATACAACTGTATCGTATTCTCCAGTCCCAAATAAATTGCATCACATATCAACGCGTGCCCGATGGAAACCTCATCGAGTTGTGGAATTGATTGTTTCAGAAATTTAAGGTTGTGGAGATCAAGATCGTGTCCTGCATTTAATCCAAGTCCAAGTTGTTGAGCGGCGACGGCAGCTTCAATATAGGGTTTGACAGCTGCATCACGATTGTCATGATAGTGCGAAGCATAAGGCTCGGTGTAAAGTTCTATCCGATCGCTTCCAATAGCAAACGCGCCCTCAACCATTTTTATAGACGGATCAACAAATACGGATACCCGGACTCCAATATTTTTTATTTCTCCGATTATCTTTTTTAAAAGCTCTTTGTTGTCCACAGTATTCCAACCAGCATTGGAGGTGATTGCGCCGGGGGGATCAGGAACCAATGTGGCCTGCGCGGGTTTTACTTCCCGGATAAGCTTCATAAAACGTTCGTCCGGATACCCTTCGATGTTGAACTCTGTGGTTAAGACTTTTTTCAATTGGATTGCATCGCTGTAACGAATGTGCCGCTGGTCGGGCCGGGGGTGTACGGTGATCCCCTGTGCTCCGAACCTTTCGCAATCCATGGCCGTTTTGATCACATCGGGATTATTTGCGCCCCTTGCATTGCGCAATGTGGCAATCTTGTTGATATTGACACTTAAGTGCGTCATTGTAAAAGATGGATTTCGTTCGATAACTTTGACGCGAAAATACATAATCATGTCACTGAAAACCACCATAGACGCAGACATTAAGAAAGCGATGCTTGCCAGGAACAAGGAAGAGCTTGAGGCCCTCAGAAGCATCAAGTCAATGATTCTTTTATCAGAAACAGAAAAGGGAGGAAGTGGCGATCTGGCTGCTGACGTGGAGAATAAATTATTAATGAAGGCCGCCAAGCAGAGAAAAGAATCAGCTGAAATCTTTGAGAAAGAAGGAAGAGTCGATCTTGCAGCCAAAGAAAATCTTCAACTCGAGATCATCAGCCGTTATTTGCCAAAGCAGCTTTCAGAGGGAGAGATTTCAGCGGAGATAAAGAATATCATTGCTCAGGTAGGAGCGAAAGGCCCGCAGGATATGGGTAAAGTAATGGGCGTTGCCTCGAAGTCACTCGCTGGAAAGGCAGATGGAAGAATGATTTCTGAAGTTGTTAAAAAACTTTTAGCGTCTTGAGTACAGCAGATATTTTCATAGCCATCTTTATCGTTATTGGGGCATTTGCCGGTTATCGTGAAGGTTTCTTGATGGAGCTGATTTCATTCATCGCGATTATGTTGGGTGTTCTCGGTGGATTCAAGTTGATGGGGGCTGGAATGGTGCTGCTTCAGGAAAAATTCAATGCCGATAAAAGCACATTGCCGTATATCTCATTTCTTTTAATTTTCATCATCATCGTAGTGGGTGTGAATTTGCTTGGAAAGTTTTTGAAGAAGTCTATTGACAATACGTTTCTTGGAAAGGCTGACCAGTCAATGGGGGCTGCCCTTGGCGCATTTAAAACATTATTCATGTTGAGTATTGCGCTTTGGATTGCGGATTCATTGAAGTGGACCCCAAAGGAAGCCTGGACCGAAAATTCATGGCTATATCCCTTTACAGCAAAAGTAGCACCATGGACGGCAGAGTGGATAGGAGGATTTTTACCGGTTTTCAATGATATTTTCCGACAATTCTAACTACGGATATTTTTCACTTACTTATCACTTATAAACAGTAAGGAATGGCCCTGAATGTTAAAGAAGAAGGCGGATTTAAATATGTCGACGAAGGCCAGGGACAGGTTCTGATGTTACTTCACGGACTATTCGGAGCACTCAGCAACTGGGAAGGTGTTGTGAGCAGATTCTCAAAACACTTCAGGGTTGTTATACCAATGCTTCCGATTTACGAAATGCCCATACGTGAAGCTGGCCTTGAAGGCTTGAGAAAATTTGTGGAGGATTTTGTTGACTTGAAAAAACTCGACAACCTTATCATCCTTGGCAACTCATTGGGCGGTCACATCGGATTGCTGTATACATTGAATAATCCGTCGAAAGTTGATAAGTTGTTGTTGACTGGTAGCTCAGGCTTGTTCGAG
>JBBRFP010000039.1:0-10204 GCA_038241465.1 Cytophagales bacterium
GGCTATCCATTATATCGAGAAGGTAATCATCCTCAATATTCTTATCATTATATACTTTTTTAAAAATAGCCTCCTTATGATTCGATAAAGTATCGAGCCATTTTGTATCAAGGTTGTTGGCGCGTATCATTTGCGCATGGAGGTTAAAGTAGCCTTCAAAAACTGCTCTTGTGCCATAGATGTCAAAGAGCTTTGTATTCAGTTGCGTCAGATACAAACTATCAGACTTTGAAATTGGTTTTCCCTCTGCCGGTAAGCGCTCTATGAAGGCATAATCCTCCCGGGTTACATAATCGTCTACCGGTAACTCCATTCGATTGATCGCATGATACGTGTCAGCGTAATAGAGGTAAGTGTAAAACCAGCGAAACTTCTTTTCAAATGTGCTGGTGACCCGAAATAATGTATCGTTGGCCGTGGCCAGCTCATTATTTGCTTCCATCGCTGAGGCAAAAGTCTTTCGCCAGGTAATACTCCATACAGTATCTTTTTTCTTAATGTCTTCAGGCCTTGTATTGACCGTTCTGGCCCACCCGGTTTTACTGCTGATTCCCAAAATGTTCTTGGCAGAATCCTTATTCTGAAATGTCATCACCTTGTCAAGCTTTCCTGACGGATCCACGGTCGTCTCCATGGACACATTGTGATCACAAGAAATGAGAACCACTATTGCGATCACCGGGATGATCAGTTTTTTAAGATCTTTCATTATGATTTTAAATTAAGATTTATGTCTTCGTTTAAGGTTTTTAACAATTGCATTATCACAGCCCTCCTGCTTCGCGCAACTGTAGAGTGAAAGGACCGTCGCTTTTTGGTTCCTGCCTTGATCATTACGAATGTTTTTTGCAAAAGAACTACTGTTTAACGTTACCTCGCTTTTGGCGCGCGGCATCCTCATGACAATCTTCGATGGCTCAGGTCCGGTATTTTGCTCTACGAAAAAAAAGATCACTATCAAGAATGAGGCGGCCGCAAATGCGTAGCGTGTAAAAACATGATCCAGAATAGTAGAAAAAATAGATTGTGGCTTATCCCTAACATCAGAACGAATTTCATTCATGATAGCTCTCGTCAGCAGTTCAGGATTTTCAAAGTTAGGATTTGACTTTCGGGCCTCAAGTACCATCTCCATTCCCTGACGGGCGTTTTGCATCGTTGCTGCGCATGACGCACATGTCAGCAAATGATCTTCTAATTGCTTTCGTTCACTGGAGGAAAGATCCTCATACAGATAGATCTGCTGCTCCCATTTTTTACAACTCATATTACTCCTGATTTATCAACTGCCTGATATACTACTCTCAACTTCTCCGCTACTTTTTGTCTCGCATGAAATAGGTTACTCTTAATATTTGCGGCTGACATCGACAGTATCTCTTTTACTTCTTCTGTTGACAATCCTTCGAGGTCACGTAAGACAAATACAGCTTTTTGCTTGGGCGTAAGTTCTTCCGCCGCTATGTGAATCGCACGCATCAGTTCCTGTTGTCGAATGATCTTATCAGGAGTTGAATCATCGGGAAAAAAATATCCCTTTGAAAGATCAACACAATTCCTTTTTTCCTTTCTGCGACTTGATTTAAGAAAATCAAGACACAAGTTGGCAATGATCCTGTACAGCCATGTGCTAAGCTTCACTTCCTTTCTATAGGACCGTAAATTCTTCCACAGTCTAACAAAAGCCTCCTGAACAATGTCCTTTGCCTCCTCTTCATTACCAACAAACCGAAATGCCACAGCGTAAGCGAAAGCCTGATGTTGCTCTACAATTGTTTTGAATGCCGCAGTGTTTCCAGCCATGGCACTTTCAACTACTTCATGCGATGGTAGGTCAGGCATCGATTGGTTTGATGGTGATACGAGAAGCCGGAGGTTTGGTCAAATAATTTAAGGCCATCCAGGAGACTTTTTAAAGTATTTGGAGGAGCATAAAAAAAGCAGCCGTTTCTGGCTGCTTTTCGATGTAGCGGGGGTAAGACTCGAACTTACGACCTTTGGGTTATGAGCCCAACGAGCTACCAACTGCTCCACCCCGCGATTTGGACTACAAAAGTAGACTTGCGCTAACTAAAAACCAAATGGGGCAACTCTGAGCCGAACCACACAACTCAGGAATTTGCTATTTTAGCCCCTCTCTATAATTTTAAGTCAATGGAAAGCAGAATTTGCTTACTGGGGTTCAGCGGCAGTGTTCTATCGTTGATCTTCAGCACGCTTGAAGAAATGGAATGGTCGCAACCGGTCTTAGTACTGGAAAACATAAAGGTAGTGGACGAGGTACCTTTTCAATCCAAAGTACCCTTTCGCCGGATATGGCATGAGGAGTATATTTCCCAACCCGGAGACGCCTACTGTTTTTCAATGTTAAAGCCTTCAATCAAGAAAACCGTGTTTGATTTTTTTCTTTCGCATCACGGAATCACCAAAGATCGCTACACATCAATCGTGCATCCGTCCGTGATCATGTCTGCGTCTAGCCTCGTGGAAAAAGGAGTTTATATTGAGCCTGGTTGTGTGATCTCACCGTATGCGAGCATTGGTTTTGGTGTAAGTATAAACCGTGGATGCACGATCGGCCACCATACTCAGATTGATGATTTTACAACCGTGAATCCTGGTACCCACATCGCAGGTCACTGCAAAGTCGGTGCGCATTCTTCGATCGGAATCGGAACCACTGTCTTTGATCATATAACGATCGGAAGCGAATGCGCGATTGGTGGTGGAAGCGTCGTGAATAGAAACATCCCGAATGGTGTGCTGGCTTTTGGAAATCCTTGTAAGGTGAAGTAAGAAGTTGAGTAACCAAAAAGTTGAAGAGTAAATGAAATGTTAAGGTTGCATGGATACTGAGTACCTCGGCACACGGAAAATTATTAACGGGATTATGCCGGTCTTATCAGTTCGCCTGCTCACCTATAATCATCATCGTTACATCGCGCAGAGCATTGATTCGGTGTTGATGCAGGTTACCGATTTTCCAATTGAAATTGTTATCGGTGAGGATGACAGCACAGATTCAACACGCGCGATATGTCAGGACTATGCCGACCGTTATCCGGATCGCATACGACTCATGCTGCGAAATGATAAAAATAGGATCACCATCAACGGCGTCAAAACGAGTCGATACAATTTTGTGGAGACTATTAATGACTGCCGCGGTGAATTTATCGCACTCCTCGACGGCGACGACTTCTGGACAGATCCGAACAAATTGCAACAAGAAGTTAATGCTTTGCGAATGCATCCTGAGGTTGTACTGACGTTTCACAATGCGAGTCATGCCAGCGCCAGTGGCAGCATTATAGGGTTGTCTGTTCTTTCAGCTCATCAGAAAAGAGATGTTTCCAAAACGGAGCTACAGCGGGCTTGGGGGCCTCCTGTTACATCAACCATTTGTTTCAGAAATCTAATCCAACAATTTCCAGAAGAGTTCTACAAGGTCTTGAATGGGGACGTGTTCCTCATCAGTCTTTTGGGAGAATATGGCGGCGGAAAATTTCTGCACTCGCTCCGACCTTCCGTCTATCGCCTTCACCGTGGAAGTATGTTCAGTTCACTGAAGAGTATAAGGTGGATGGAATTTAACCGGCTGACCCTTGCCAACCTGGCTGCCTATAATCGTCGAATAGGAAACACCGTGCTGGCGGAGTATTTCGACGTAAAGGAAAATGAGATTTATGCCATTATCCATATTCACTGGCGACGCGCATTTTTTCTGCTGAAGAGAAGCCTTTATCTGTTTCAGCTTCATTTTCTCGGTGACCGTGTCCGGAGGTTTTTTAAAAAGTAAAATTCTTAGTCCTACGCCGTTTCGCGGGTTTTGAAAATGAATAAATCGGAACAAAAAAAGAGCGCCTTTTGAGCGCCCTTATATGATTTGAACTTTTAGGTCGTTTGCTTAATCCCTCTCAGCAACCTTCATCACCTTATAATAAGGCGTGCGGTCTTTCACCGGTTTCCACTTCTTGTCGGAAGTGCTGTAGGTGCGGGATTCAAAATTGTGTGTTGAACTGCAAGAAGCCATCAGCATTGCGGCGAGCATTAATCCAAACAGCGTTTTCATGACCTTCAATCGTTTGATATTAATCGGCCTTGAAGAGTAAAGGTAAATGGTGGTAAATTGCCCCAGATCTATAGAAAAATGGCATTTTCTACTCAAAAAAGCCATAAATCGCCTCATTTGTCATTTAACATATATTATCGATGAATTCACCCCATAAAGCCGGTTTTGTAAGTATTGTGGGCAAACCGAACGTCGGAAAGTCTACGCTCATGAATAAGCTCATTGGTGAAAATCTGTCCATAACCACCCCAAAAGCTCAAACTACCAGGCACAGGATCATGGGCATTTTGAACGGAGACGACTTCCAGATTGTCTACTCCGACACTCCTGGAATTCTTGAACCCAAGTACGCTTTACACGAAGCCATGATGAATTACGTGAAAGTATCCCTCGAAGACGCGGATGTGATTCTCCTTGTAGTGGAGTATGGTGAAAAGTATGACCCCGTTGCATACGACCGATTCAAGCACGTAAAAGCACCAATCCTCCTGTTAATTAATAAGGTCGACAAGGCACCCAAGGCTGGTCGGAATGATGTGATAAACCATTGGAAAAATAATCTGCCGGCGAAAATGGTTTTGCCTGTCTCGGCGTACACTGGCGAGAGCACCGATAAGATCTTCCCGGCGTTGCTTGAACTGATGCCGGACCATCCACCCTATTTTCCTAAGGACGAACTCACCAACCGCAGCGAACGGTTCTTTGCCTCGGAAATCATTCGTGAAAAAATCTTTAAAAACTACAATCAGGAAATTCCATATAGCACCGAAGTGGGCATTGAGGATTTTAAAAACGAGGAAGCAATTTTAAAAATTCGAGCAACCATTTTCGTGGAACGCGATTCACAAAAAGGAATTGTCATTGGCAAAGCAGGAAGCTCGCTAAAGAAAGTTGGCACCGAAGCACGGGCTGACATGGAATTATTTTTCGGTAAGAAGGTATTTCTCGAAACGCATGTGAAAGTTGCTACAGATTGGAGAAAACAGAAAGATAAGCTGAGGATGTTTGGATATCTCGAATAGGCGTTGGCCGTTGGGCAGTAGGTGTTGAGTAGTAGGGAACAGTGATTAGATGTGACAACTCAAAGAAGATTCCTTACTGTCAATATCACCGGCGTCAAATAGTAAAGCAGAACCCCAAATCATTTCAGCTCTATCAACCCAAAAGAAAACAGGCAAAAGTCCAACACCCAAAAGCCAATCGCTCTAGCCAACGGCCACGTTTTTGCCTACCTTTGCAGACTTTTAACCAATCATGGCCAACATCATCGCAATCGTCGGACGTCCCAATGTGGGGAAATCAACCTTTTTTAACAGGTTGATCGAAAGCCGTGAGGCCATTATGGACGATATGCCGGGTGTGACCCGCGACCGCCACTATGGCTATGCCCAGTGGATCGGGAAGTATTTTACAGTGATCGACACCGGCGGTTATGTCACGGGTTCTGACGATAAATTCGAATCCCAAATTCGTACCCAGGTGGAGATGGCAATCGATGAAGCAACAGCCGTCATTTTCATGGTAGATTGCCGCACCGGACTTACCGGTTACGATAAAGAGTTTGCCAACATTATTCGAAAATCAAAGAAGCCTGTCTTCATTGCAGCCAATAAAGCTGATACTCCTGACAAAGCAGACCTCGCAGTAGAGTTCTACGAATTGGGTATGGGCGAAGTTTATCCGATCTCGTCTGAGAATGGCGGTGGTACCGGTGAGCTTCTTGATGAGCTTGTAAAAGTATTTGAAGTTGAAGATGTAGAAGATCCCAACAAAGGCATTCCAAAAATAGCGATCCTCGGAAGACCAAATGTTGGAAAATCATCCTTCCTGAATGTGTTGTTAGGCGTAGAACGAAGCATTGTTACGGATGAAGCAGGAACAACGCGCGATGCAATTCATTCCAGGTATAGAATGTTTGGTAATGATTTCATTCTTATTGACACTGCTGGTATTCGTAAGCGAAGTAAAGTCCATGAAGACATTGAGTTCTACTCGGTGCTGCGTTCGCTACGAGCACTGGAAGAATGTGACGTTGCCATTGTAGTAATCGACGCAGAGCGCGGAATGGAAGCTCAGGATGTGAGTATTCTTTCCCTTGCCCAGAAGCAGGGAAAGGGCATTGTGATCATGATGAACAAGTGGGATCTGATAGAAAAAACCAGTAAAACGGCCGATAATATCCGAAAGGAAATGGTGGAAAGACTGGCCCCGATGGATTATCTTCCAATTATTTTTGCTTCGGCGACCGAAAAGCAAAGAATTTTTCAGGTAGTTGAAAAAGCTATGGAGGTCTATCAAAACAAGGTGAAGAAGGTTCCAACATCCCAGTTGAATGACGCTTTGCTCCCAGAGATCATCCATTATCCGCCGGCAGCAACGAAGGGAAAACACATACAGATAAAGTACGTAACACAGGTAAATGCCGCTACGCCAACGTTTGCATTCTTCTGTAACCTGCCTCAGTACATTCAGGAATCTTACCAACGATTCCTCGAAAATAAGATCCGCGAGAACTTCGATTTCACTGGAGTTCCACTCCGGCTCTTTTTCAGGAAGAAATAAAAGCCTTCGTCGGAAGGGTCAATTTTTGGCCTTCATTCCGCCGGATTCTAAAATTTTCCTAAGCGATGGCTTTAAATTGGCCGTAAATCGTATATTTGCGTCGAATTTTAAAAAACCTGTAAACTATGAAAAAAGTATTCGGATTAATTATGGTGTGCGCATTTGCTCTTGCGTTCATTGCTTGCGGTGGTGACAAGGCGAAAGCTGAAGCTGCTGCTAAGGCAAAGCTTGACTCAACCCGTTGGGCTGACTCAGTAGCAAACGTACAAGCTATGGAAGCTGCTGTTGCTAAGGCAAAGGCTGATTCTACTATGGCTGCTGACATGGCTAAGGCAAAAGCTGATTCTATCGCTGCTGCTGCAACCATGAAGAAAAAGAAGTAATCTCTTGACGAAGAGATTTTCCCGGGAAAGGCTTTAGGATCTAAAGCCTTTTTTTTATTTCCTTTACTTTCCATGGAACCGGCAAAATTTCTCTCACTCCTGGAAAAACATCTCCCTCCTGCTTCTGTTCCATACTGCTATCAATTATGGAAAGACTATCCTTTTGATTTTAAGCTCCGTAAAAAAAGAATTTCCAAAGTCGGGGACTTTACTTGTCGTCACGGTAAGACACCCGTGATTACCATTAACCGCGATAGTCATCCCTATCTCTTTCTGATGACGTACGTCCACGAAGTTGCTCACCTTATGGTACACCGGCAATATGGATGGAAACTGGAAGCACACGGTGATCAGTGGAAAATTACGTTTGTTCAACTGATGAATCCGATGCTGAGAGAAGACATTTACCCTCTTTACTTACTCACAGTACTTCGAAAGCACATGATGGATCCAAAAGCATCAAGCTTTTCTGATCCGATGCTTACTCACGCCTTCAGACATTTTGATGAGCAGCAAAAAGCAGTGACGCTTCTCTCGGATCTTCCTGAAGGAAGTGTGTTTGGACTTCATGGTCGTTGGTTTCAAAAAGGATTGTTGAGGCGAACGCGGGTACTTTGTAAAGAGATAAAGACGAAGAGAAACTATCTGGTGCCGCACGATGTGCCGGTGGAAGTTGGACAACTAACAATTGGAATCTGAAATTCAAGGAAGTCCCTCTTATTCAAAATTTGGTAAGGGCATCGGGTGCTAAGGCATTAGGAGCGCTTCGATATACGATTTTAGACAATCTCTCCCGGTGCCCGATTCCTGCTGTTTTTTACTTACGGCCCCAATCTCCTGATTATCAATGCACTTACTAATTCAAACAATCTATTCGGGTGGAGTGTCCGCCAATGTTCTATCTGCAGCGTCCCTCCCATATTAAGAAACTGATCAATCCTGTATCGCTTCATTTCATCCTGAACAAACTCAGGAAAGCTAACGGCTGCAATCCAACCCTGCTCATCTTCCACTTCTTCAAACCATTCTTCATAGTACGAATCATCCGAGCCATGAAAGTTGAGAATGTTTTCACCGATCAGGATAAATTTATTGATGCCCTCCGCCATTAATACTTCGATGAAGTTACGCTTGAGTAGCATGATGTCATTGTTGATGGCATCATTCCATTCCCCAATGAATTCAATGATCACAAAGTTCTTTTCGTAATTAGCAAATAGGACTTTTAGATAAAGTGTCTCGGATTCAAATGAATCCCACCCTGGATGAATGTAGTATCCGTAAATATTATCCTGTAAGAGATCGTAATTGTATTCCTTGCCGTAGAAGGGCGAGCGCTCGTCAAATGAAGAATCGTAATACTTCAGCCAGGTATAGTATGGCTCGATGTTATGCATTATTTCTTTCCCGCAATAGCTTTCCGCACTGATCCAAATTCTTTTAAGAGCTTCTCCGCTTCGTATTCATTCACTCCCAACTCCGCCATGATCATACGGGTGGCCCGATCAATCAGTTTATTATTAGTGAGCTGCATGTCGACCATCTTATTTCCTTTTACACGACCGAGCTTGATCATCACCGCCGTTGATATCATGTTCAACGCCAATTTCTGTGCGGTGCCCGCTTTCATGCGCGTCGAGCCGGTCACAAATTCAGGACCAACCACTATTTCAATCGGGTAGTCTACATTATCGGCCAATTCGCTTCCTGCGTTACAGGTGATACACCCTGTAACAATATTATGAGACCTCGCATCCTTAACACCACCAATTACATACGGCGTACGTCCGGATGCGGCAATACCAATCAAGATATCATTTGAATTGATTGAAAATTTCTCAAGATCTTTCCATGCCTGATCCACATCGTCCTCTGCATGTTCGACGGCTTTGCGGATAGCGGAATCACCTCCGGCGATAAGCCCAACCACTTTCCCTTGCGCCATTCCATACGTGGGAGGTATTTCAGAAGCATCCACAACACCCAGCCTTCCGCTTGTGCCTGCTCCTATGTAAAACAATCTTCCATTGTTTGACATTTTATCCACGATCACTTTCACAAGCGCCTCAATGGCGGGAATAATTTTTTCAATCGCATTCGGTACGGTCTTGTCTTCCCGATTGATATTTACCAACAAATCGTGAACACTCATCTTTTCGAGATGATCGTAATGAGAAGATGATTCAGTGGTTGACATACTAATGAATATTTTTTTGATGATAAAGGGTCAATCCTGCTATCGGCGCTTCCAATATATTCCTTACTGTAATTCCTTTATCATTTGCCACCTGCCGCAACAGGTCACTGTAGTAAAACGCAATCGAGCCAACAAAATGAACTTTAAGGTTCTTGTAACCTTCATAAGCCATAACGTTGTTCTCATAAAATTCAGAAAAACTGGCATAAACTAACTTGTAAACGTATGGCTCTTTCAAATGTTGAAAAATAAATTTTGAGAAAGTAGCCAGGAATGTACTCGGCTTCTCTTGCTGATAAATCTTTTCAAGAAATTCTTCCCTGGTAAAAGGAAAGCGTTTTTGGAATTGCTCGGACAGCGCCGACGGCATTTTCTTTCTCAGATAATCAAACAACAATTTCCTGCCAATGCTTGCCCCGGACGCTTCATCCGCCAGTATCCACCCAAGATTTGCTACTTGCCCCGTAATCTTTTCTCCATCATACAAACACGAATTTGATCCTGTTCCTAAAATGCACGCAATTCCCGCTTCATGCCCGCATAACGCACGCGCAGCAGCAAGCAGATCCCATTCAATCTCGATACTTGCTTCGGGAAAAAATTCAAGGAATGCATTTCTTATCAAATTCTGATTCTTCACCGAAGACACGCCAGTGCCATAAAAATATATTTTCTCTACCGGCTCTTTTACCAATGGAACGAGTGCTTCGCGAATATTGATCCTCAAGTCTTCAATTGGCTGATAATAGGGATTGAAGCCAGCACAATTTGCCTGACCAATCTTTCCATTATTGGCAAGTAATCTCCAGTCGATTTTAGAACTACCGCTATCAGCTATGATGGTCATCTCTATGAATAAAAAATTAAAAACTTAGTTATGGCTTCAGCACTTAGAACTTAAGGACTCCCACAATTTTAAATTTACCAAATACTTCCTCATTATGTGGAGCATCTTTTAATTCATCTGTAAGATCCTGACCGGCCCAGTGC
>JBBRFP010000040.1:0-10193 GCA_038241465.1 Cytophagales bacterium
AAACGCACATTTCGTTCAGCAGACGAGTTTCCTGGCCGGACTGATCTCATTACTCTACCGGTATCAACCCACTGTGCTTTACCTCGGCGAACCCATACTTTTCAATTATCTGTACCGGTGGAGAAACATTTCAGGAATGAAATTCCGAATGATCTTCTTTACCGGTGGAAATACAGTACCCTTGAAAATGCGGAGCGACGATCTACTGCAATTAGTTACACCCGCCGTGATCCCACTCGCTACGCAGCGAGGGATAACTACCGAACAAATGGTAGTGCTCCCCCACTTCCTTGATATCAAACCAGCCGAGGCTGGTGACAAAAAAGCAATGAGGATAAAATTGGGAATTCCGGACAATCGCGTGATCCTTTTATCGGTTGGAGCGATTGACGCTTCTATTAAACGAATGGATTACCTGATCGACGAAGTTAGCCGGCTTGCCATTCCTTTCTATCTCATCATGTTGGGTGAATACGAATTAGAAACACCCGCTATACGCAAACTGGCAAAGACAAAATTAGGCAGCAAGAATTTCCACATTAGCCGCGTTGATAGAAGCGCCTTGGCAGAATATTACAAGGCGTCAGATATCTTCATCCTCGCATCACTCAAGGAAGGGTTTGGTTTGGTAACCATCGAAGCCATGCATCGCGGATTACCCGTTGTGGTCCATCCTCATGAAGTCAGCCAGTTTGTTCTGGGTGAGATGGGAGTTTATTCAGATCTCACAAAGTCTGGAAATCTGACGACGATGATTAAGACGCTGCTGTTCGACAATGAGCAAGCAGCTGAAAAAAGAAAGCAATACGTTTACGATCGGTTTAGCTGGGATAATCTTTCCGGGGAATATTTGAAGTTGATAAACAGGGCGAGTGATCGATAGCTTGCGTCGGCAAGCAAGCACAAACTTTCCTGCACCCCTGGCCCCTCTCCAAAAGGAGAAAGGAATAGAGAGTTTCAATTCATTCAGGCTGGTCCTGAACTATATGTGCCGAACTTTCGCTCCTTTACAAACTTTGCACGAATCCAGCCGAAGTAAAGGGACCGCCTCCTACCGTATCAAAAACCTACTCTCCAATTTATTATCCGCCCTCCACTGTCCATAGTAATTATGAATATGTGCAAGTACTGATTTCGAAGTACCAATATTCTCCCGGTGTAATACTCTATAAATATGTATCCTGTGAATGCCACAATCAAACGAGCGGAATTGCTCCAATTCACGATAGGCTATTACTCCTTTGGGTAAAGGACAGCCCAACTTAAAGGAAACCAGTTCGTCTGTTTCAAACTCGCTTCTAACCCGAAGATCTTTCATGTGATTTTTTCCTAAACTATAAACAGACCTGAATTGCTGTGCGAAAACCTCCGAGAGCGCGATTTTCTTGTAGTTCTCGACCTGTGAATTTGCCAAACCCCCTATCCGCAACGACGAAATATAAAATTCATCCCCAGCCGTGCCGTGAAGATCCGTCGGGAACATGTTGATTTTGTCGCCATCGCCGACGGTAATCACGGAAATCGTGCGAGGAATGGAATAGGCAATTCGTACCTGGTCATAATTGTTACCAGACAAATCTGCATCGCTCAAATTTCGTTTTCTCAATTTCTCTCGTTGGCGATTGACCCACTGATGCAATGGATTCAAAAATCGATGATCTCCATGGATTCCTTCATAAAAGTATACGACATGATGATCTAACTCCACATGATTCACTTTTCGGATTTGCAGACCGGCTACCCATTCACCTGATTCAGATCGAAAATCGAGTGCTAGCTCCGAAAGGAAATGAAGAGCCCCACTTTGCGCATCGCTCTCAACGACAACAATGCCAAGGATCAAGGGCCTGTAACCAAGAAACAAATGGCTGTGGGTTATATCGACATCATTGCCACCAATCATATATGAAACTGATAGAGGTGATTGAAAGCTAGTCTTGTCAAGACATAGGTATTCCTGATGAAAGGAAAGACCCGTTAGAAGTTTTTTGAGGGATGGTTTGATGGGTGATCCGTTTAAAGTAATTCCCTTAATTATTTATCTCTGAAAATCTATTCAACTCGGCCATCTAGCGACATTTTAACCTCTCTTTTCGTCCTTCGCGTTAAAATTGCTGCCGGATGGGCCTCACATCAATCACAACATAACCGGACTAACCCTGAAAATATAATTCTTCCCATCCAACCATACATCTTTCTCCAACATGATCGCGAATTCAAAACCGTTCTCCTTTCCTATTCTCTTTATCGTCACAAGATCACAGACATCCGAGAGAACCATGATGATTTGCCCTCTATCCGAGAGGTACGCTAAAACGCCCGCAAAGAATTTTTCAAAATATTCATAATGCTCACCGCAATGCCACGCATAGTCCTCTTCCTTATTTGCATTCCGAGGATAATAAGGAGGATTAACAACGATCCAATCATATTTATGCAAACGAACCCTTTCAAAAAGATCGGATTGAAGAATGGTGAGTTGCACATTATTTTTCATTGCGTTACGTCTGATATTCACTATCGCCACCGAACTAATATCAGTGGCCGTCACTTCTGCACCCATCCTGCCGGCCAATAATGAAATGATACCCGTGCCGGCCCCTACTTCAAGAACTTTTGATCCTGTCAGGAACTGTTGCGAAATAAATGCAAGCAGCATGTTCGTACTGAAAAAAAGTCCCGGATGAAAAACTCCTGGAAGCACTACGATTGAAAGATCTTTGTAGTGATAGGTCCTCTCCCTCGAAAGATACCATCGTACGACGTACGGCAAAGGAAAAAGAAGTTTGCGAATCAGCCGATTCATCACTCAATATAAAATCCTTCGATCTCCGGCTGACGGTATTTCAACCAGAATTTCTGAAGTGCTTTCAATTCATAGGGGAAGTGAAAAAAATTCGACCTATAACGAAGTGATGAAAGGCCCCTCATCACTTTCTTCTGAATTGGAGTAAGCTTGAAATCAGAAATTGTTGGGTACCGTGCGTTCAATACGGTTTCAAAACCAAGGATCTTGTCGATCATCTCTCCTGTCAGCCACGGAGTAAGGGGATTCTTGCGAAGATCAAAGTTCAACCAAGCAGGATCAAGCCACTCATCCAGGTGCTCTGGGAACTTAAATCCCGATCTTTTCACGGCTTCATACATTTCGGAACCTTCCGTTGCGACAGGACTGTAGACATAGAGGATAATCTCTGTATCGGGATTAATTTCCTTGATCTCTTTAATAAATTGTATATCCTGATCGATCTGTTGCATCACCTTTTCCGGCGTTTCACCTGGAAAGCCCAACACAAATGAATACTCAGGAATGATGTCAAATTTTTTCATACGGACAGCAAATTGCTTCATCTGCTTTGCTGTTTGCGTGCCGCCCTTGTCCATCTTTTTCAGCATCTCATCATTGCTGGTCTCTGCACCAAAAAAGATCATCTTACAACCGGCCTCACGCATCAATGAAAGGGATTCATCCTTATACTTATCAATGGTGTCAATCCTCCCCTCGCCCCACCAAACGATGTTCTCTTCGTTTATCAATCTGGCAAACTCTACGGTCCTCTTCTCACTCACAAAAAAATTATTGTCATGAAACTCCACTGCATCCGCTCCATGTGAATCAATGAGATATTTAACGTCTCTATAAACAAGCTGAGCTGATTTTCCTTTCCAGCGGGCATTGTAGAGCGGTACGACGGCGCAGAACGAACAGGTGAAGGGACAACCCATGCTGGAGTGATACGCAGCCGTTCGCTTTCCGAGAAAGGTCTTGCCGAGATAACGACTGATCGGATAGAATTTGTCGAGATTCTCGTAGGGCAGTTGCGGCAATGTATCTTGCTCCACAATGGGCGACTGCCTGGTCTTTATGATCTTGTCATCGTCTTTATAGACAAGATTCGGAATCAATCCCACAGGAAGATCGTTCACAATCGAGTCCAGCAATTGAGGAAAGGTCTCGTCACCCTGACCGTACACAACATAGTCGACATATCCTGAATTGATCACCGATGTGCATTGATTGGAAGCAAAGTAGCCACCCCAGACAATGGTCACTTCGGGAAATTGCTGTCGGATCTGTTTTGAAAAAGGTATTGCTTGTTTTAATTGTGGTCCGGGCATGACGCTCGAGCCAAAAAAACGATACTCACCGGTGGCCAGATAATTTTTTATGGTTGCCCATGGATCTTGTTCCAGATTTCCATCAACGAGCACATAATCAAACTTTCCGTGGATGGAGGCACCCACCTGAAGAATAGAATTGGGGATCCGGTGTTTGGCACGGGCACTTCTCGGATTGAAGAGAATAACTTTATTCATGCCCGTGTACATTAAAATCTACTTACTTCAGATTAAACCAATAAGCGGTACGAACTCCGAAAAGTGTCATTGCCAGCTTTTCTTTGCCCATGGCCGAAAGACTCGTTTCATAAAAAAGCGAACCTTCTATTTTATCCTTCTTTTTCATCATTCTGGTAAAGCCAAGAGAGATCGAACTCGTGCTGCCGTATGCAAAATTTTCCTGCACCTGAAGGATGGAGGTCACGTTACGACTGCCATACGGAGGTTGCGAAGGGTTATAATAGTAAGCCGCTTTATAGCTGCATTGATATTCCTGAAGAATAGTAAAGTACGGGGTGTATCCAACTCGTATAAAACCCTGACTCTTTTCGGAAATTGACTTTCTGTACTTCACGGAAAAAGGTGTAGAAAGTAATGAGTTCTTGATATGTGCGGAATTAATTGTTCCAAGACTTGTATCGAGGTTTGGAATTTCAATGGTCTGAAAATCCCGATCAAAGTCGATTGAAGTTGTGGAGTAGTCGATACCCCCTTCAAAACTAAACCTTGGAGACACAACCACCTCCACTAAAAATCCAACTCTTGGCGTCGGCAGTGCTTTTCCTTTTGAAACTTGTCCAAAGATCAGATCAGCATGTGGACCAATGTTGATTCCCACACCCTTGTAAGATTGCTTTTCCTGACCATCTTCCTTTTCTGTCGAAATCTCATTCTCTTCTTTCATGGTGGTGGACGCCAGCATTGACTTCTCTTCTACTGGCATAGATTCGATGCTGAAGGTCGGTGAATGATACACGTCACGTATTCTTAGCGGGTGATGACCGGAACGATACGCAAGCATTTCACGATCGGGGGTCACCAGGTATCCGGTGCCATTATCATCGACAAGCATTCCCTTTCTGACCAATGCCTGGTAAATTTCAAAAGGCAGTTGATCAACCGGTCCGAGGGCAACAACATTACTTCTGTTTACTCTGCCTGATCGGGAACTCTTCGACTTGGTGTTATCAGAGTTCTCAGCGCTATCAGAAGTAGGTGTTAGATAAGACGGTGCTGCTTCTGGTGTTTCTGTGTTTTGTTTACGGTATGCTATCCCTTGATTCCTAAGTGCTTTGATAACATTCTCCAATGAGTCAATCGTCAGTGAATTCTTACTAGCGAGTGCCGCATCATAATTTCTGGATTCACGTGGTGAGTTTAGAAAAATAAGTAAAGCAGTAAGCATAGCAAGCAGAGTCGCACCCAGATAGGTAAATGACTGTTGATACCACGGTGTGGAATTGACAGCCGCCATCTTCTCCTGGAAATCCACCAGGGCAGACTCGTCAAAGGACGAATCTTCATACCCGTCAAGCTTCTCCTTTACGACTTTATCGAAATTATTATCATCCATTTTGTTCAACATTTAAGTCAAACTCAATGCTCAGTGCTTTTTTCAATTTGATCCTTGCAACATTTAAATTAGATTTTGAAGTCCCTTCACTAATGTGTAATTTCTGTGCTATCTCCGCGTGCTTATATCCTTCGAGACAATAAAGATTGAAGACAATCCGATACGATGGTGGCAGTTCCTGAATGGCTTTCAGAATTACTTCATGCGCCAAATCGCTCAGTACATCTGGAGAAAGGCTCTCATTTTTTACGTAGGAAATATCGACGTTATCATAATGCCTTTCATTTCTTCTAAAATGATCAATCGCGGAATTGGTCATGATTCTTCTGAGCCAACCCTTGAACGACAGGCCCGGATTATATTTATCCAGGTTGGTCATGATTTTTAGAAATCCATCATTTAGTATTTCGATTCCTTCCTCACGTGATCTCGCATACCTCAAACAAATACCCATACCAAATCCATAAAACTGCTTATACAGTTTCTCCTGGCTTTTCCGGTCTTTTTTCCGGCAAGCGCTGATTAAATTCTGAAGATCGCGGTCCTCTTCGATGGGTCGGAAGGTTTAGGGTCCCACACTTTCAAACCACATAAACCCTCACGCAAACAAGGGTAAAAGGGTTGGTCATGAAATATAAATATAGGCCAACCAACCATTTTTTTGGTTTTCACGTGACAGATTTAAAGGGCAAAAACTCCCTTAGCTGGATAAATCAAAAAAATGACACGAAAAGAATTTGTTGCGATGATGGGTGTAGGGGCCTCTGCCCTTGTTTTACCAGCCTGCCTTGCCACGCTTGCAGGATGCTCCTCTTCCGCAGAGAACTCATTCCCTGCTCCTCCTACAAATGTTGATTTTACAGTCGATGTCGCAACGGGAGCCCTGGCCAACAATGGCGGGTTTTTAGTCCAAAACGGAATCATCATCGGACGCACGACAACTGGAAGCTTCATTGCCGTGTCTGCAGCGTGTACCCATCAAGGCACAATCTTGCAATACGTCTCTGCCACCAATTCTTTCTTTTGTAATAATCATGGTTCAAATTTCAACTCCACTGGTGATGCCACCAATGGCCCGGCTACCAAATCATTGACGGTCTATGCTACAACATTAACCGGTGCCTCCCTTCGGGTATTTTCCTAATGATGAAGCTCGTCTTTCTTTTCCTCTTTTCCGTGGTCGCTTCGACTATCGCCATAGCGCAGCCTATTTATCAGACGACTGCTTCAACGATTTCTTTCCATGCCGGCACACCCGTAGAGGATATTGATGCTGTCAATACAAAATCGTTAAGTTTTCTAAACTCAAAATCCGGAGACGTCAGCATCAGCATTCCGGTGAAAGACTTTCATTTCAAACGCCCTTTGATGGAAGAACACTTCAATGAAAATTATCTTGAATCTGGAAAATATCCCAAGGCTGAATTCAAGGGAAAAATCAATGATGTAGAAAAGATTGATTTCACATCGGCCCAGAAGATTGAAATAACCGTTACCGGGATGCTCACCGTTCATGGCATCAGTAAAGAGAGAACGTTGACTGTTACCTTCCAGCATTCCGACAATAAAATTCAAGGCGAAACAAAATTTGATATAGCTTTAGCCGATCACAAAATCGACCGCCCAAAGATCTTGTTTACAAAAATCGCAGAGAACGTAACCGTAACCGCCCTCTTCACCTATGAGCCTTATAAAAAATAGCATCATCACTGCCCTGGCGGTGATCCTCTTCCTCCCCTATTCCTATTCGCAAAATCTCGACTCGCTGATGGCGAAGAATGCACTGGAAGAAACCGTGTATTCAACAGGAACTTTTAAAGGAACACGTCTCATCAATGGACACTCGGTGGAGTCGCCGGGCAAAGGTGTGTGGCAGGTAATGTTCTCCCATAGGTTTGGAACACTGGAAGATCCCCTCTATAGTTTCTTTGGACTCGATCAGGCATCTGTTCGTTTTGGACTTGACTATGGTATCAGCGACAGGCTTGCATTGGGGATTGGTCGCAGCAGCGGACTGGGCGGTTCACTTCCACCTCCTACCTGGGATTTCTACCTTAAATATAAAGTACTGCGACAATCAAGTGGTGTGGTGAACATGCCGGTAAGCGTTTCCATCATGGGTGCCGCGGCGATCAATGTGGAAAAATGGCCAGCTGGATTGATCCGCACAGATGCTGATCGCTATTATTACACAGGACAGATCCTCATTGCCCGGAAATTCAGCGAGCGCTTTTCATTACAACTGATGCCAACGTTCTTTCATCGCAATCTGGTAGCACCCGATCAAAAACAATCTATCTTCTCAGTTGGCATGGGTGGCCGACTCAAAGTAAGTAAACGCGCAGCGCTCACAGCCGAATATTATTATTCTGACCCCAATTCTTTGGGAGCAGGATTTTATAATCCAGTATCCATCGGATTTGACATTGAGACCGGCGGACATGTATTCCAGATTTTCCTTACCAACTCTACCGGTTTGATCGAACCACAATTTCTGGGACGTACAGAATCAAATTTCTTTGACGGAGCAAAGGCAGTGCGGTTGGGATTTAATTTTACAAGGGTGTTTGGGGGGAAGAGGAAATAGTGAGAGTTAAGTTGTAAACGACAATCCGTAAGCAGTATTCGGACAGTCATCGGGACTAAACTATCCCCTTTTTCGATCGATCTTACCCTTTGCGGATTGAGATCGCCGCTCATTGCCACCATGTAAGCCGAGCGCATAGTCGACTTGATCCGGGCAACATACAACGCCTTCGAATCTGACTGAGTCATTTTTAAATTGACATGCGTTGTGGGGTATAGCTTAGTCATGTTCTTCTGATGTCTTAGCCATATCTTAGTCATCGGCTAGTCAAGAGTTAGCCATATTTAGCCATATTTAGCCATGTCTTAGTCATCGGCTAGTCAAGAGTTAGCCTTGAGTTAGCCTTGAGTTAGCCTTGCGCCAGTCATCGGTTAGTCACGAATCTCTCACCGTCATTAAAGTGGCTTCAAAGCTTGATGAAGGCTTGATGAAGGCTTGATTAAACTTTGTCTAAATGTTCTCTCCTTCGGTTAGTCAGGATAGTCCTTTTACCGTGTCATCCCCTAGTCAACGGCCAGCCACTCGATCCGCTGCAACAGGATAACAAAAACGTTGACACGGTTACGGTAGATTTGGCTATTTTCTAAGTGAAAGAGATAAGGACTTAGAAACGATTTACCCGGGGATTGTGCGGATCGGAGCAGAGGTCGCGGATCTGATATTTTCCAATCAGCGTGATCCGCTAAGACAGGCCTGACCAGCGCGAAGCAATTCAACTTAAATGATTACCAATAACAATGAAACTGCAAGTGTCAGTTGATTCCGCGATCCGCCAGATCCGTGTAAAGCCACAGCATGGAGACGTTTTCCCTGCCCTGGGCACGCCTTCGATAAATGAATCGATGTATTGATTAGCGCTCTCAAAAACTAAAAAATGGAAACTCGTTCAACGCGAAAGTGATGAGCCAGATTAAAAGATGTGCGGTGTTCACATGGACTGAATCGGGACTGGTCGCGCTCATACTTCGGAAGTTATTCCCCTTGCTATCTCCATATTGGGATTTTAATAAAACTTTCGTTGTGCCACTTAATTTGCAGTGGCTCATTCGCATCCTCTATTGTTTCATCATTAGGATCTTTGCCTGAACCATAATTTATAATCTCGAATGGATGTTTGTTGATATTTAAAAGTATTACCAGTTTGCTCCCCTTGCTGATTTCTTTGCTGATAAGTCGTGTATTGGTAAACGGGATAAATTCTTTTTGATTTGGCTCTAACAATTGTCTTTTACTGTTGTCTTTCGCATAACTGGCACGACCAACGTAACGCGTAAGAAAAAAATATTTACCGGTTGGCATCAATTCATATAAAGCCATTGAAACATCAATATCTCTTTTGTTGATGGTTGCAAATAGGTCACCTGTAAACGAACCGTTTATTGAAAACTTCTTTTCAAATGCCTTTGTCGTAAAAACTACACCGTTACTAGCGTCCAGCGTATCAAATATAATTGCGGGCGTAAAATAATTATTCTGACTTTCTCTGTCTTTAAAGTTTATCGTCTGCGTTACAAATTGACCGCCTACAGGCTTTTTATTGTCAAGATCAAAATTGCTATGTAGATAAAATTTCAAAGTATCGTTGTTCATTTTTTCCATTGAACCAACGTGTCTCCATTCATTAGTTCCCATTACTTCATAATTCACCTTGTCCTTTAGCAAGTCTGGTTTTTTACCATTTTTTAATATCCAATCTATCCACTGAAACGCCAGGTTTTGCATACTGATATTGGCAACGCTGTCAATATCATAGCCCATTAAATTTGGCGAGGCATTTCTTTGTCCGCCCCAATGGTCATAAGGTCCAATAACAAAATAATGATTTCCCTTTTGTTGTATTTAGTATGCAATTTGAAATACTGAATTGCTCCAATTTGCGAACCGTCATAGTAGCCCGTTGTTGTTAAAATTGGA
>JBBRFP010000041.1:0-10170 GCA_038241465.1 Cytophagales bacterium
TAGTGTCTTCATTTTTAAAGTATCCCACTTCGTAAGCTTTATTCTGGTTATTGATCCTTTCGGTGAAACGAAGTTCGAACACATACACCGTATTCGTTTTTTTATTCCTTTCCTTCCAGCGCGGCCAGCTGGTTTCCATACCTTTTTTATATTCTTCCAATGTTTGTACAAGCTTGTCATTTCTTTCAGCCCGTATAAGATCAACGGAATGAACAGCAACAAAAGCATTCACATCCTGATTCATGATGGCTTTTGTAAAGGGTTTCCAAACCTGCTCATTGATTTCTTTTTGAACTTCCTGACCGAATGAAGAAATTACAATCAGTGAGAAGAGGAGCGTAAGGGTCTTTTTCATATTTAGCACTTTTCGTTACAGAGTTTCAAACGAGTTGGATCGTGCTAAGGTTTCTCTTTATCAATAGTGGCAAGATCCAGTTGTTGTAGCAAGGGAACTTGTTCTGGCGTTAACGTAAAGAAAACTTGAATATCTTTCTTTTCGCATTGAATGGTGAATGATCCCCTGAGTTGATTTTCAGGAGTGACGGCAACAACGGTCAGAATGTTTCCTGACTCAGCAAGAATGGAGGAACTGCTTTTTTTCCACGAATCAAGCGAATGATCGAGCAGAAAATTTTCTGCCAGGACATTTAGTTTTTCTTCCGGCCATTTGGTTATCAGTTCTACGATGTCATTTTGGCGTTGTTGTAATATTTTAGAAACAGGAAGTGTTCGGGGTGACAGTTTTGCTAGGTAGATCAAAGTATCAACGACTCTTGCGTTGGGCGCGCTTAGTGCTCCATAGGTAAGGTTGCTTAATGACACGATTCCGATGCCAAATTCGGGAAGAAAACTCCAATGGCTTCCATAGCCTGGCAAACCACCGCCATGGCGTATGGAGACAACTGAATTACAGTTTCGTCGATAACCCAATCCGTATCCATAACCTCCAACGATTGGACAAGGTTCTCCGGTGATTGTTTTGGCATCCGTCACCAATGCTCCCAGTTTCTGTAGCTGATGCATCTCGCGTAATGAGCTTCGCTTTATAATGGTTGATTCGTCATCATTGCGTGGTGGCCACGCAGATAAATGGAATTCAATGTATTTACTGAAATCTTCCACAGAGCAGATCAATCCACCCATTGCGCCAAAGATTCCATCGTGGAGTATTGGTTCTTCCTTCCATCCATTGTTCTCCCAACGATAACCAAGAGCTAGTTGTTCCTTTGGAACTTCGGTGAATTCCCATCGGGTATCATTCATGCCAAGGGGCTTAATAATTGTTTCGCTTATATATTGTTGATAAGGTTTTCCTGAAACGGTAGTGATAATTCGTCCGAGCATACCAAAGCCAAGATTGCTGTATTCATATTCTAGTCCTGGAGAAGTGGAAAACGAAATTCCATTTTGCAGAAATTTCAATAGCTCGTCATCCGTATCAGCCAGTTGACGATCTCCCCAGGGATTATCTTCAGGAAATCCTGCCGACATGGTCAATAAATTCTCGATGGTTATCGCGGGTGAGTCTTTCGTAAGGTTTTTAACATTTTTAACCTCTGAAATATATTTTGAAGCGGGGTCGGTTAAGTTCAGTTTGCCTTCATCGCGCAACCGTAGAATCGCCATAGCAGTGAAGCTCTTGGTCATGGATGCAATCCGAAAGCCCGTTTTGGAATTCGCGACAGTGTTTGATGCTACATTGGAAACGCCAATCGCATTCGAGTACACGAGCCGGCCGTCAACTACTAATCCATAGGCCAGGCCTGGGAAATGGTCTTTGTTAAAATGATCGAGGAAAATTTTATCGACGATCGGGATCGCGGCTTTGATTTTTGTCAGCCTTGTGCTGTCTGTAAAGTTCGGTGGCAGGTAGCCCTCGGCATATATCACTTCTCCTGCATTGGAAGAAACGTTAGATGGCTTTTCGCATCCGGGCAATAGGATTGTTGCAAAAGCAAAACAAAGAAATTGGATTTTCATAGGATCAATTGATAACTACCACAATATAGCAGTTTGATCCTTTATCGCACAGGAGAACGGTGAATTGAGGTCAGGGTAAACGTCAATTCAATCAATGAATCAGTAAACTTTAGTCTTCCTCTTCGTTGTGGGCAAAGAATTGGATGTGAAAGTGCTTGCCTTCGTATTTTTTGAAATGGATTTTGTCACCAATATTCTTTGACTCATAGTGACCAGACTTGCAATGAACTTTGACTGTGTCGCCGGCATCCATTTTTACGATAGCAACCCATTGTTCTTCCTTCTGCACCGTTAAAAAATAATTGCTTCTGCGCGCACCTGCATAGACTGTTGTTGCGGTATTTGCGAGTGATGGAACAAAAAACTTCTCAATGATAATCCCTTCAAGATGATCCGGTTCTGAAAACAAAACATCTTTAACAAAATAGATCGCACCGGCTGCCGCAAAGACGAACAATATTAAAGTGAGATTATCCTTTAGGAATTTCATTGTTAAATTTTACCACTTACCACTTACCACTTGATCTTAATACTGATACCGATCTCGACGGCGCTACGCTTTATCCACCTACCTGCTCCCCTTCACCTCTGCCGGTGTCACTGCTTCTCCCTTATTTCCGAATGAATTCCTTACATAATTCAGTACATCACTCACCTCCTGATCGCTAAGTTCAAAACCCAACATTTCTCCGTTATATACTTTCCCATTGACTTTCATCTCACCGGTTACGCCTTTTAAGACTTGACGAATAGATCGTTTCTTATCGGCCATCATATAATCTGATTTTGCAAGAGGAGGATAAACATCTTCGATACCTTCTCCCATTTCCATATGACAAGAGGCGCAGTTCGCTACATAAACATCTTGGCCGCGGACTATGCTTGCTTTCAGATCAAATGATGGTTTTTGATTAAAAGCGAAGAATGTAAAAAGAGTAAAGGCTGATAAACTTAAAACGAAAATTCTCTTCATATTAAAAAATAATTAAAACTATTTGCCATAAAGAAACAGAGATTGCATTTTAAGAATTCTTAAATTCATACTCTGCTGGCCTCTGCGCGTTCGCGTCTCTGCTGTGCATGCCTGAATTCATAAAGCCGAAAGCTCCCCTTCTTTATACTTCTTCAAGCTTTATACTTCTTCAAGATTAAATGGTAACACCCTTATCCTCTTGCCAGTTAAATCAAATATAGCATTTGTCAATGCCGGTGTAAACGGTGGTAGTCCTGGTTCGCCGACACCTCCGGCTTTCTCCAGGTTTTCCATAATATGAACTTCGATGTCCGGGGTATCGGTAATCCTTGGCATAGCATAGGTGTTGAAATTTTTCTCCACGGCTTTTCCATCAACAAAATGCGTGCTATGTTTAGTCGCTGCCCCCAGTGCCATAATAATGCTGCCTTCAACCTGCCCGCGGATGATATCAGGATTTACGTACCAGCCGCAATCCATCACTGCCCAGACTTTATCAATCTTTACTTTACCATCAGACTTCTTTGAAACCTTAACGATCTCACCCACAATGCTGGTAAAACATTCCGTGATCGCTACACCGTAGCCTTCATTCTTTCCACGTTTTTTCCAGCCGCTGACTTCTTCAAGCTTGGTAATTAAGTTTTGATAGCGTTCGTTACCAAGATGCAGTCGTCTGAAATCCAGCGGATCCTTGCCCGCCGCCACGGCCATCTCATCCATGAAGCTTTCAATTGCAAATCCATTTGTAGAGGCATACACTGATCTCCACCACATGATCGTTTTCGGGGAATCCAACGGAGTGTCACCAAAACTATAATGCGGGATTGACTCGAAATACGGTTCGAGCAAACCCTCAGTGGTGCTATTATTATAGTCAGTTTTGTCGGCCCCTGGATTTTGGTGATCCATATTCTGTCCTGCCATCTTTGTTTCAAAGGCGGCGATCGATCCATTTTTTGATAATCCACCTTTACACTGATAAACCATTCCTGGCCGGAAAGGTCCAAGTGTTGTATCATCTTCACGCGTCCAGATAACCTGAACGGGTGCTTTGATTTCTTTTGAGATCATAGCTGCTTCAAAAGGATAATCTGTAAACGCTTTTCGCCCGAAACCACCACCAAGGAATGTCATATTAATGTGAACCTTTTCCATTGGAAGCTTCAATGCTCCGGCAAGGTGGCCTTGGATCCAATCAGGTGCCTGAATCGGTCCCCAGATTTCGCAGGAGTCTGCCGTTACATTCGCCACGCAATTCAATGGCTCCATGCAGCTATGCGATTCATAAGGTGTTTCATACAATGCTTCCAGTTTTTTGTCGGCTTTTTCAAACGATGCATCGAAATTTCCCTTTGTTCTGAACGAGAGGACATCTCCTTTTACCTGCTCTCTCATTTTAGCGTAGAGCTGTTCCGTACTATGATGCTCGAAGCCACTGTCGTCCCAATCAATCTTCAATGCCTTACGGCCTTGCATGGCGGCCCATGTATTATCTGCCACAACGGCAACGCCTTCATACATTTTTCCAAACGTATCGCGAGTAACTTTCAAAACATATTTTACACCTGGGACCTTTTTTGTTTCGGTATCGTCGAAGCTTTTTACTTTTCCATTGAAGCGCGGGTTTCGTTCAACAACGGCGTATAACATTCCAGGCAATTTCTTGTCAAGGCCGAAGATGGCGGCACCATTTGTTTTTAATGGAGTATCCTGACGAGGTAAAGACTTTCTCAGGATTTTGTAATCTTTTGGATCTTTCAATACAACATCTTGAGTCGGTTGAAGTTTTGACGCCTCCTCAACTAATTCGCCATAGCCTAATTTCTTCCCGCTTGGTTTATGAAAAACAAAACCGTTTTCAGCATAGCATTCGGTTTTTGCAACACTCCATTTTTTTGCTGCTGCTTCGATGAGCATTTCACGAGCTGTGGCGCTGAGCTTTAGTAATTTTTTATAGTTGCCACGAATGGTAGAACTGCCGCCCGTGATCTGACTTCCGTATTTTGCATTGTTACCCTGCGCAAACACTATATTGACCTGATCAAGGTTTACTTCAAGCTCTTCTGCAATGATCTGCGGTACAGATTGGAATGAACCCTGGCCCATTTCAGCACGGTGGTTGGTGATGGTCACCTTTCCGTTTGTATCAATACTGATCCATGCATTAAGATCAATACCCGCATTCCCATTTTCCAAAACACTAACGAGTTCACCTCTTTCTTGTCCAAAAGCAGACGAATAGAAGCCAAGAGTAAGTGCTGCACCTGAAAGACCGCTTAGTCTGATGAAATTTCTGCGAGATAAATTTTTATTGATTGTTTCCATGATGCATCAGTTATTTAGTGGAAGCTTTCTGTGACATGATAACGGAAGCTGTCTTAATAGCTTTTTTTATTCGCGGGTAGGTTCCACAACGACAGATGTGACCTTGCATCGCCGTATCAATATCTTTATCAGTTGGATTAGCATTCCCTTTCAGCAATGCTGTTGCCGCCATGATCTGTCCGCTTTGACAATAGCCACATTGAGGTACCTGCTCCTGAATCCAGGCTTGCTGAACGGGATGAGAGTTGTCGGTGGATATTCCTTCAATCGTCGTAATGTTCTTATTCACTACAGCTGATACCGGTATCGAACAAGAGCGAACTGGTTTGCCTTCAAGGTGCACGGTGCACGCTCCGCATTGGGCAATTCCGCACCCGTATTTAGTCCCGGTTAACCCAACAATATCCCGGATGGCCCAAAGAAGCGGCATTTTTGGATCGGCTTCTACGGTGTGATTTTTGTTGTTGATTTTTAATGATAAAGAAGCCATAGAGGATGGTGTTAGTGGATGACCAATAAAAATAGTGAATCAAAAATTAAAAAGCTCGTTAAATGCTTGTTAACAAAAAAGGAGTTATGCTTCTAATCATTCTAAATTTGAACAAATGAAGAGATCGATGATACAAAGGTTGTTTCTATTTGGATTCTTTCTAAGCATGTTTTTCTATTCCGGTGCTCAGGACATGGAAGTGACAATAACCAATATCAGAAATGATAAAGGGGTGTTGATGATTGGATTATTTAACAGCAAAGAAACATTTACCAAAAAGATATTCAAAGGTGAGAACCCGAAAGCCAGCAGGGGAGACGTAAAAGTTGTATTCAAAAACATTCCACCGGGTGATTATGCTGTTTCAGTTTTTCATGATGAGAATAGCAATGGGAAAATCGATACCAACTTCATTGGAATTCCGAAAGAAGGCTTTGGTTTTTCCAACGATGCCATGGGGGCATTCGGGCCGCCATCGTTTGAGAAAGCCGGGGTGGTGGTGCCAACGACCAAGAGTGTTGTAATGAAATTGAAATATTTTTAAGATAGAATTGAGAAGTTGAGAATCGGTTTGGCGCGATCCGACGGAAACACGGTATCCGGTTAGCTTTTCCCTGATTTTGGGACAAGAAAGGCCCTTCTCCGGCAAGTCTCCCTAGGGTGGGTACAAGGAGGACGCCGCCAGGAATACTGAAGGATCGTGCAAGGAATGTCGCCATAAGGTCGCGATAAAGTCGCCATAATGTCGCGGAAAGGTCAGGATAAGGTGGGGAAGTAGCCCTAACATGCGGCAGGGATGTGGGGCTCGCGCCAGCACAGACCCACAAATAAAGTGGCCATGCATCCGTTGCATTTCGGCAGATAGATATGAAAGTCATAGACTGTCTATAAAATCTTTGACGCTCTGGTGATTGACGGCTCACATTAAAAATCCCGCAACCGTTTGCGCACTTCCAAATCCGCGCCATATAGATTAATCCATATCATTTGGGTATTTTGACGCCCTTTTTATAACCAGAGAATGATCAATATCAACGAACTCTTTCCTTACAGTTTCGATCAGAAATTTTCCAAGCCTGTAGCCTACTTTTCAATGGAGTTTGCCATCGACCAATCGCTAAAGATTTACAGCGGCGGCCTTGGCTTCCTGGCCGGATCACATATGCGAAGTGCATTTGAGTTGAAGCAGAACTTTATTGGCATCGGTATTCTGTGGAAGTATGGGTACTATGATCAGGAACGGAACCGTGATGGCACGATGAAGGCGAGCTTCATTGAAAAAAATTACTCGTTTCTGGTCGACACGGGTATTGCGTTTCCAATCACCATTCATAATCATGAAGTGCATGTGAAGGCGATGCTGCTGAAGCCAGAAGTTTTTAACACAGCTCCGCTTTTCCTATTAACAACGGACATTCCTGAAAATGATCATCTCGCGCAGACCATTACGGAACGACTTTATGATCCTCATGAAAGCGCCAGAATTGCTCAATCAAATCTACTGGGATATGGTGGTGCTAAGCTGCTTGATATTCTAGGGCGTGAAACGGAGATTTATCATATGAATGAAGGCCACGCACTGCCCTTGTGTTTTCACTTGTGGAATAAATACAAAGACATCAATGAAGTAAAGAAGCGTGTGGTGTTCACGACGCATACTCCAGAAGTGGCCGGTAATGAAGAGCATGCTGTTTCAGTATTGGAGGGTATGAGTTTTTTTGATGGAGTGCCAAAAGATAATTATCAGCAGCTCATTGAACCCGAAAGCAAAGTGTTGAACTATACACTGGCTGCACTCAGAATGGCGAAAGTTGCCAACGGAGTGTCAAAAATGCATGGTGAAGTTTCGCGTGATATGTGGAAGGGTTTTAAAAATATTTGCGAGATAAAATCTGTTACGAATGCGCAAAACCACACATATTGGAAGGATACGAAACTTGAAAGCGGTTTGCAGAACGATGATATGGCTCTGGTAACACAGCGCAAGAAGGAGATGAAAAAGACGCTCTTTGACTTTGTTGCAAATCAAACAGGAAAGCGATTTGATGAAAATGTATTAACAATCGTTTGGGCTCGACGGTTTGCTGGTTACAAAAGAGCTAACCTGTTGATACGCGATACGGAACGATTCATGAAGATGGTAAGCAACACATCAGCCCCGGTTCAAATAATCTGGGCCGGTAAACCTTACCCCGGTGATCAGGGATCGATCGATATCTTTAATGACATCCATTGGAAAACAAAACTTCTTCCAAATTGTACGATCCTAACCGGTTATGAGCTTGAGCTGTCTGCGTTGCTGAAGCGCGGTTCTGATATATGGCTGAACAATCCGAGACTTCATCGCGAAGCTTCCGGTACTTCCGGGATGACGGCGGCAATGAACGGCAGTGTTAATTTTTATATTCCTGATGGATGGGTTCCCGAATTCGCCAATCATGGTAAGAATTGTTTTTCAATTGAACCTGCTGATCGTCACCTTGCGGAAGCAGAACAGGATCTTATTGAAGCGGAACGCCTGCATGATATACTTGAAAAGGAAATTATTCCAACCTACTACGAAAAGCCCGAGAAGTTTTACAGAATACTTCGTCAAAGCTGGAAGGAAGTGCTGCCGGAGTTTGATTCAAATAGAATGGCAGAGGAGTATTACGAGAATATGTATTAGAAGAAGGGAAGCAGCTCCGCTCCCGGGTCTGGTATTGCTAAGACGCGACGGATCCACTAAGAATTATTTTTTGCCACAGACTGCACAGATGAACACAGAATCATTTGGAAAAACGGGCAGCTTTGCTACTTGGTTTTTTAACGCTAAGAAGCGCGAAGGAACTGATAAAAATTATAACTCTAGAGATGTTTCATGGTACGTATTTCTTCCCGGGGCCTTGGCGCTTTCGCGGCAAAAGTCTAGGTTACGAAGCAACCCATGAGTATCTATTTCAAATTCTCCAAATCCCTTATCAAGATCCTTCTTCTATCAAAGTTGATTAGGTTTTTATCTTTTAATTCGTTTAAGATAGTGGTCACCGTTTGACGCGACGTTCCGGTGAGGGACGCAATATCTTTATGTGTGAGCATCGTTGGAATAAGTGTTTCGTATCCTACCTTCTTTCCTTTCCACGATGCTGTATCTTTTAAAAATTCTACGATTCGTGTGCGGGCATCTTTGAAGACTAAAAGTTCAAGCTTACGTTCAAGCTTGATAAGTCGAAGTCCCACAAGTTTTAACATTTTAAAACTTAACTCACGATTGCCATACATCAGTTCTTTGAGGTCTTCAATACTCAGCGGGCAGACAGATGTCTTGTCATCCATGGACTGGGCAAAGTCCCTTCTCTTTTCTTCGCCTGCAAGCGCGAGTTCTCCGAAAATTTCGCCACTGCCAAGAATAGCGTTAACCACTTCTTTACCATCCTCCATGTAATGACCAATGCGTACCCTGCCCTCCGCAATCATGTAGATATGCGTCGCGGTTTCATCCGGAAAGTAGATGTAATCGTCTTTTTTAAAAAAATGGAAAGAGTGTTTGTCGCCCAGGACTTTCACCTTGTGGGGGCAGAGCATGTCATAAAGATCCACACTTTCAAAATACCACAAGGCTGACTCCTTACTCATTCGTTAAATAGTTTCTTTGTCTAAAGTTAATTCTGATCTTTGTTGGAATAACATTTCCCTCTGATTTTGTTTTATGAACAAACGCATCCTTTCCGAAATATGGATTTATCCCATTAAATCGCTCGGTGGCATCCGTTTGTCGTCTTCCCGGGTGAAGGAAAAGGGTTTGATTTATGATCGTCGATGGATGCTGATTAATGAGGAGAACGTTTTCATGACGCAACGAATCTTCCGTAAAATGGCGTTGTTTAAACCTTCTTTTAAGGGTAATGGTTTTGAAATTCGCTTTGGTGAAGACACAATTCATTTGCCATTTGATCACAAAGTGATTGACATTCCGATAGAAACGAATGTCTGGGATGATAAGTTCGTGGCGTTGGAAGTTGAGGGTATATATAGCTCGTGGTTCTCCCAAAGGCTTGGAATGAACTGCAGGCTGGTATTTTTTCCGGAAGGAAATTCCAGGCCAGTGGATCCAACCTACGCGGTCAACGACGAGCAGGTAAGTCTTGCTGATGCTTATCCACTTTTAATCATTGGGCAATCTTCCTTAAATGATTTGAATGGAAGATTAAAAGAGTCGTTGCCAATGAATCGATTTCGTCCGAATCTTGTGTTTACCGGAGGAGAACCCTTCGAAGAGGATACCTGGAAAAATTTTAGAGTTGGCAGTAATCGTTTTTTAGGAGTTAAGCCTTGTAGCAGGTGCATCGTGATAACAATCAATCAGGATACAGCCGAGCAGGGAAAAGAGCCTTTGGCAACTTTGTCCGACTATAGAAGT
>JBBRFP010000042.1:0-10149 GCA_038241465.1 Cytophagales bacterium
GGTCTTTAGCTGTCACATGATCTTGGAGGCATCAACAGTTCATATTCACACAGAAATAATTGATCGATGCCGCCTTGGTGATCGGGAGGCTCATTATCAGCTGTACAAGCTGTATTCAAAGACTATGTATAACATTGGTTACCGGATTGTCAATAACGAAGCAGAAGCAGAGGATGTGCTACAGGAGTCGTTTATCAGTGCGTTTAAAAGCCTCCATTACTATCGCGGTGATGCCAGCTTCGGCTCATGGCTGAAACGAATTGTGGTAAACAAGGCAATTAATGTCTTAAAGGGAAGACGAACAGAGCGGTTTCCAGAGGATAATGACTTTGATATTCAGGAGGAACAGGTGGTTGAACGTGAATTTCAGTTCACCGTGGATCAGGTTCGCAGGGCAATCGAAAGGCTGCCGGATGGTTACCGATCCGTGTTATCATTATACCTGATTGAAGGTTATGACCATAGCGAAATTGCCGAAATTCTCGGTATTTCAGAATCGACATCAAAGTCGCAGTTTAACAGATCGAAAAAGAAACTTAGGGAAATCCTGGAGGGAGGCAAAGTATGAAAGACAAGCTTGAGAAATTTATCAATGATCATCGCGAACAACTTGACGGTAAAACGCCACGCGAGGGTGTATGGTCAAGAATTTCAGATTCTCTATTTGGAGAGAATAACGGTTTGTTGTGGAATTCCGTATCGGTGTGGCGTGCTGCTGCGATCGTAATGATGGGATTGTCGGCCTGGCTGTTTTTCTCAAAACCTGGAAACTCGAACAGCCCTCAGCAAGCAGTCATGCAACAGGATTTCACTGACATTGAAACATTCTATTCTGCACAGATTTCTGAAAAAGTAGCACTTATTTCAACAGAAGATCTGTTTGCGGATGATTCGTTCACGCCCGATATTCAAAAGCTTGAGGCGATGTATACTGTGCTGGCAGAAGAGATGAAGAAGCATCCTTCTCAAAAGGTTAAGGATGCACTCGTATTGAATATGCTTGTGCGAATTGACCTATTGAATCAGCAGATACAAAAACTGGAAGAGACGAAGAAAAGAAAGAGTGAAACGGCTGTTATATGACAGCTTTGGATTAGTCGTTATTCTTTCTGGGCGCTGCATTGCCATTAGGCTTAGTGATCATTGGACAGGACCACAAGCGCATTACCTCAAGTGGGATCACAATCAAGGGCATAATTGAATTCCTCAGCCGGACCCAAAATGGAGTATCAGTCTTGCGATCTGACCAAAGTCAGATCATAACCTGACGCGGCTCATGACATCGATGAGCGCAACCAGCTATTTTTGGTTATGAATTCATCCTTGCCAGGCCCGCCTTCGCGACCCACCGGAGCCCGAGCGTTTCTCGATGAGATGGGAAAGGTTGCTCGCTTTACTGCAAGGTTCTTTCATGAGCTCCTTCGACCTCATCATGAAGTAACCGAGTTTATCCGACAGTGTTATTGGATTGGTTACAAATCCCTGCCGCTGGTAGGCATCACCGCCTTTATCATGGGTATTGTACTTACGATTCAGTCGCGACCCACGCTGCTCGAGTTTGGTGCCGAGTCATTATTACCCGCGATGGTTTCGGTCTCGCTGATAAGAGAAATCGCCCCGGTGATCACGGCCCTTATCTGTGCGGGAAAAATCGGTTCGGGAATGGGAGCGGAGCTGGGTTCGATGCGCGTAACCGAACAGATTGATGCGATGGAAGTATCGGGAACCAATCCATTCAAGTACTTGGTTGTGACGCGGGTCGTAGCGACCACTCTGATGTTACCCGTTTTGTCAAGTCTTTCCTATGCTATCTCTGTTTACGGCGGATACCTGGGGTGTAATCTTCGCGGAGCCATCACCTGGGACCTGTACTGGCAAAAGGTTTTTGACGCATTGTATTTCGGCGACATCGTTCCTTCCATCCTCAAGACATTCTTCTTCGGTTTTGCCATTGGTATCATAGGCTCCTATAAAGGTTTCAATTCAACGAAGGGAACGGAAGGTGTTGGCCGAGCAGCCAATTCCGCCGTCGTGATCTCTTCCCTCATCGTGTTCATCATCGACTTGGTAGCGGTTCAGATTTCAGACTTACTAGGCTTTACCTGACGGAATGGAAGCTGAAAAAAATAATGTCGTCGAGATCGATCATCTCTATAAATCATTTGGCACCAACGACGTGCTAAAGGATTTTTCCATGCACATTGGCACAGGCGAGAGTGTTGCCGTGCTTGGAAAATCAGGGAGTGGAAAATCGGTATTGATCAAGTGTATGGTCGGCCTTCTTGCACCTGACAAGGGATCAATCCGCGTCTTCAACAACGATGTGCAAACGCTAAGCCATGATGCGATGGATTCCTTACGGGCGCGCATCGGTTTTCTATTTCAAAGCAATGCGCTCTATGACTCGATGACCGTACGGGACAACCTTGTTTTTCCCTTGCGTCATTGGAAAGAAAAAAATGTCGATGAAGAACATGCCGTGGACCAGGCACTCGAGGATGTCGGACTGCTCCATACCAAGGGGATGATGCCGATGGAATTGTCGGGAGGAATGCGGAAGCGAATCGCGTTGGCGCGCACCCTGATATTGCGTCCCGAAATCATTCTCTACGATGAACCCACCACCGGGCTTGATCCAGTCACCGCACGCGAGATCAGTCAACTCATCGTCCAGGTTCAAAAGAAGTACAACGCCGCATCACTCATTATATCACACGATATGAACTGTATCCGCATCACCGCCAACCGGATCGTTATGCTGATCGACGGTACTTGTTACGCCAATGATACCGCCACGCAATTGATGAAGTCGGTGGATCCGAGAATTCACGAATTTTTCTTTGAAGCAACATGAAAAACAAAACAATTGACAACAGCAAGCTGGGCGCATTTGTCCTGGCTGGTCTTCTTTTTCTGGTCTTCGCCCTCTATATGATCGGGAAGAACCGGAATCTTTTTGGATCGACATTCGTGCTGAAGGCCGACTTTCAGAGTGTCAGCGGACTAGTCGCCGGAAACAACGTTCGTTTTTCGGGCATCAACGTTGGCTCGGTCAACGCGATCGAAGTGATCAACGATACGACCGTGCGTGTGTCGATGATCGTCGATGCAACCGTACAAACATTTATTCATCCTAATTCCATCGCAGAGATCGGCACCGACGGACTGATGGGAAACCGCTTGATCAATATTAAACCTGCTGCTTTTCCCAATGGGCCTGTCACTGATGGGATGAAGATCGCATCCTTTCAACAGATTGAAACCGGCGAAATGATGCAGACTCTCAGCGTTACCAACCGCAATATTGAAAGCATCACAGGCCATCTGAAAAATATCACTGAAAAAATGGACAACGATAATAGTGTGCTAAGTCTGTTGAGTGACAGTGCCACTAACCGGCAACTAAAAGGGACCATTCAGGAGCTCCATCTGGCCGGCAGAAATATCGCGCGCATGACAAAGTCCGCAGATGAAATGGTTACCTCCCTGAAAGGCGGAAAGGGACTCGTTCAGGGGATATTCAAGGATACGGTGCTGATGCTGAAGATGAATCTTTCAATGACCAACGTTGAACGTGCCAGCAGCGAACTGTCTGAGGTAACGCGTAGTCTGAAAAGCACACTGTACGGACCCGGTACGGGTCAGGGTCCGCTCGTCATGCTATTAAACGATTCTATAGCCGCGGGCCATCTTCGCTCTACACTCGAAAACCTTGACGTGGGCAGCGGTAAGCTTTCTGAAAATATGGAAGCCATGCGTCATAATTTTCTCTTCAGGTCCTACTTTAAGAAAAAGAAAAAAGAGACCACATCGAAGTGACGAGGCATGAAAAAGGGCGGTTTATTGTGGTGAAAAATTCATTAGCAGCTTGGTAGCGAAGCTGCGTGCGAGGTAGCAGCTTTGCTGCATTAGTGCCCAGCTATTTTATAATTTTTGATTAGCAACCTGTGCAAATATGGGAAATCCGCGCTAAGCGGCTCGCCTTCTCAACTATCAAATACCCTTTTTCAAAATTTTTGAACTTCTAAAAATCTTCTTCACTCTTCAGTTCAATAAACTCTTTATTAGAATCAAGGATCTTCCCGTCTTCACACTTCAATACCCTGTTGGGGAATTTTTTGATAAGACCATAACTGTGGGTCGCCATAAGGATAGCCGTACCGCTTCTGTTTATTTGCTGGAATACTTTGAGGATTCCGGACGAGACCTCCGGATCAAGATTTCCAGTAGGTTCATCAGCGATTAGTATCTGTGGTTCATTGATTAATGCGCGTGCGATCACAACCCGTTGTTGTTCTCCACCCGAAAGTTGGTGCGGCATTTTCTTTTCAACCGATCCAAGCCCCACCTGCATCAATACATCCACCAGGCGATTTTTCATTTTCATACTGTCGCGCCATCCCGTGGCCTTCATTACAAACGTGAGGTTATCACCAACGGTTCTATCCGGGAATAGCTGGAAGTCCTGAAAAATGATACCGATTTTTCTGCGGAGTTGTGGCACTTGCTTGGTCTTCATTCCCCGGATATTAAAACCAGCAATGCTTATATCACCCAATCTCAAAGGGAGGTCAGCGTAAAGTGTTTTCAGCAACGATGATTTGCCGGAGCCGGTCCGGCCTACCAGAAAGACGAAATCTCCTTTTTCGATATCAAAACTCAGGTCAGTAAGGACAGGCTGATTACCTTGAAAGATGGTGGCGTCTTTTACTCTAACAACCGGGTCATTTGAAAACATAGATGGAGTTAAATCAAAAGTCCTTACTGATTAAGTAAGGACTTTTTAAATTTATGCGTTTGCTTTTTTGTGATCAGCCAAGAATTTTGCCAGACCCGAATCCGTCAGTGGATGATTCAGTAATGCTGTAATAACATTCAAAGGACAGGTAACAACGTCGGAACCAATCTCAGCGCATTTAATCAAATGTATTGTATGGCGAACGCTTGCTGCAAGAATTTCAGTTTTGTAATCAAAATTATCGTAGATCAGTCTTATCTGCATGATTAGCTCGAGACCGTCTTGAGAGATATCGTCTAGGCGGCCAATGAAAGGGGAGACGTAAGAGGCTCCTGCTTTAGCAGCGAGTATTGCCTGACCAGCAGAAAATACAAGGGTACAGTTTGTCCTGATGCCTTCCGATGTTAGCTTTTTTATCACTTTGACACCATCCTTTATCATTGGTGCCTTTACTACAATTTTGTCATCAATCTTTGCAAGCTCACGACCTTCCTTTAACATCCCCTCAAAATCTGTTGATATAACTTCTGCGCTTACATTGTTATCTACAATATTGCAGATAGCCTTGTAATGGGCCCGTACATTTTCCGCTCCTTTAATGCCTTCTTTTGCCATGAGGGACGGATTAGTAGTTACACCATCCAGCACACCCAGATCATAGGCTTCTTTAATGTCATTTAAGTTAGCAGTGTCGATGAAGAATTTCATAGGTTAGTTTTTTTGTTCTTTGAGGGGTTGAACCCTGCATATGATTTAGGGGTAAATCTACGCTTTAGATTTCAATGAAAAAGACAGTAGGGAGGAGTTTTTGACAGGATGATTTGACCCTTGAAAAAAGCCGTGTGAAAATAAAAATAGCAAACCGAACATCGCACCGCTACAACCACCTACCCTTGCTACCTTCCGGTCCTGGGGGAGTTCAGCAGGAGCTGGTCGTGCCCGATTTGCCGGTGCAAAGATAGGGAAAGTTCGGGTTTCTGAAACGGCTATCGGGTTGGTTCTCGCGAAGCAAATAAGAAATGCACAAACCTCTCAAAAATCATCCTGGCGGCCTTTGTGCGACTCCTCGCGACTTGGCGAGAATCAGTATTATTTAAGGCTCGGGTCACTAAACGTATCTCCCTGCTTTGTATCCCCGGTTTCAAATCCTTTCCTGAACCAGTACACGCGCTGTGCAGAAGTACCATGAGTGAAGGAGTCGGGAGTGACGGTACCCCTAAACTTTTTCTGTAAACGATCGTCGCCAATTGCTGAGGCAGCGTTCAGCGCCTCATCGATATCTCCCGGATCCAATATATTTTTCATTGCATTATCGTGATGCGCCCAAACACCTGCTAGAAAATCAGCTTGCAACTCAAGCTTGACCGATAGTTTATTATATTCTTCTTCACTTAGCTGATCTTTCATCGCATGGACTTTATCTGTGATGCCAAGAAGATGCTGGACATGATGCCCTACCTCGTGCGCAATCACATAGGCTTGAGCAAAATCGCCAGGAGCACCAAGTTTATTTTGTAGATCATCGTAGAAAGATAGATCAATATAAACTCGCTCGTCTTCGCTGCAGTAGAACGGGCCTGTAGACGAAGTGGCCTGACCACAAGCTGATTGAATTCCATCAGTGAACAACGCGAGGGTTGGATCGCGATAGTTCGGCATCAGCGTATGCCATACATCTTCGGTGTCCGCAAGAACAACGCGGACAAATTCCGCTTGCTGATCATTCTCAGGGCTCGGGGCAGGAGCAGATTGCTGGCTCGTCGCCGCCCCGTCTGAACCGCCCATCTGCTGCAGGAGGGTCAATGGATTTACTCCACTAATCCATCCTATTATCAACACAATGACGATGGTAATTATCCCGCCTTTACTAAAGAGACCGCCTGGAAATCCTCCAAATCCACCAAAACCTCCGCCGCCCCCACTGTTGCCACGCTGATCATCTACATTTCCGCTTTGTCGTCGTCCGCTCCACTGCATAATCAGGATTTTTAGATTGAGAATTGAATTTTCAAGATACTGAAGCTTTCATTATAATTTTTATGCCACTAAGAAAATTTTAAGCCGGCGTAGGGGTAAGACCCAGCTTGGATGTCTGTAGATCAAACAATTTTAAAGTCAATATGAAAAAATTACGATTGGTAGCAACGGTAGGTTTAGCGCTGCTGGTGAGCTTTGCGGTAAGCGGCCAGGAAAATGAGCACGATCAGCGTGATGTGAAAGAGCAGGGGCAGACGAATCAGGAGATTCAAACCGTATTCAGACGCGGCCATTCTTCGTCGGGGGGATACGGAGCCATCACCAACAAACTCACCACGATAAATGGACAATACGCAAACATGGCTGGAATTTATGGAGGGTGGTATGTCAATCATTGGTTTATGATAGGATTAGGTGCCGCTGCTGTGACGAGTAGTCTTCCGGTGCCGTTGCAGTACAGCGCTGATCCGTCTGTGAATTTAAGCTATGGATATGGTCAATTTGGTTTGATGACAGAATATGTCGCGGGATCAAGAAAGGCAGTGCATGCTACGTTTAGTTTGTTCTCCGGCGCCGGGTTCACTTTGCAATATCAACGATATGATTGGAAAAATGACAATATCAATAACGGCGGTCGCGTCCATGATCAGAACTGGTTTTTTGTTGCAGAACCTGGAGTTGCTCTGGAATTAAATATATTCAGATGGATGCGTTTCAGTCCCGGCGTTTCTTATCGGGCTACGATGGGAAGCAAAGGATTGGGCTTAAAGGACAGCGACTTGAGCAACATTTCATATAACGCCACCTTTAAATTCGGAAGGTTTTAGCCCCAATGACAGAGCGCTGCTTGTCTCTTACCGCGAAGAGCGCGGCAGCATCGTTGCAGAAGATGACGGGGTGGGAGATATAGGATCCGCGGTTGGAAATTAGTTCGGTGGCCGACCATAGAAAATTTATGTAGTCAGCTTTTTTTGACGATAGAATAGTCAAGCAACTCCGGGATTAATCAAGGAGTTGCTTTGCCCGCTTTGCTTTTTTTTCGCCGCGTTTGCGTTAACCAAACCGATTTCAAAGCCAAAGAAACCTTTTCCCTCAATAACTTTGACAAAATAGTAACTAATCCGGCCTTCATGCGTATATTAGTTTTACAAATCATATACAAATGTCCAAAGAATATCTTGGTGAGTTTGAAGAACTGGTTCTCACGATCGTGGGCATCCTGCAAGAGAATGCCTATGGAAACGCTATTGTAGCCGAAATCAAAGAGCGAGTTGGCCGAGATTCTAATCTCAGTGCTGTTCATGTAACCCTCTATCGGCTTGAGGACAAAGGTTTAATCAAATCCAACATGGGTGGCGCGACCACAGCGAGGGGAGGAAGACGAAAGCGGCTCTTTCAGATCACTAATGCTGGCCTCGCGATGCTCCGCTCAATGAAAGAGTCGCGTATGAATCTCTGGAAAATGATTCCGCAATTGAAGATCATTGGTATCAATTAAGTTCAAAGACAGTTGAAGTCATTATTTAATTATGGCAGCGGACTTTATTAGCAAAGTAGTAAGAATCAGTCTTTCATTCCTGAAAAAGGTTTGTCCGCCTGATTTATATGAAAGCGTTGAAGGCGATTTGCTGGAACAGTTCGATGAGGATGTGAAAAATGCCGGGCAGCGAAAGGCATCGGGAAGATTCCTTCGTAATACCATCAAATTTCTCCGCCCGGGTATAATTTTAAGAAATAGATTTTCAAAAAACTCAACTAGTACTGGGATGATCAACAGTTATTTTAAGATCACCTTCAGAAGCTTGAAAAAGAACTTAGGTTATTCGGCGATCAATATTTTTGGCCTTTCCATTGGCATCGCATCGTGCCTACTGATCTACAACTATGTTCAGTTCGAAAATAGTTTTGACACCAT
This sequence comes from Cytophagales bacterium, assembly GCA_038241465.1. Lineage (GTDB taxonomy): Bacteria > Bacteroidota > Bacteroidia > Cytophagales > Cyclobacteriaceae > ELB16-189. The sequence continues at coordinate 8,631 of JBBRFP010000042.1, forward strand.
GCATCCTGACGTTGGACAATTATTTCGTGTCAATCAAACGGCTGTCTGGTCTCCGGAAGGTGGTATAATGACCTCTTCAGGACCACAACTCGCACATGTGTTACAGAACGAGTATCCTGAAGTTGAAAAAGTACTGCGGATTAATACTCCAGGCAATTTCATTGTCCGCTATTCCGACAAGGAAGGTAAGGTTATCGCATTTCGTGAGAGCGGTGTGTTAGCTGCCGATTCAACCTTCTTCTCATTTTTCGATTTCAAGTTAAAGGAAGGCGATTCTCGTACGGCACTTGTCGGGAAGAATAAAGTAGTTATTTCCGCAGAGGCTGCTGAGAAGTATTTTGGTAAGCAGCCAGCCCTTGGAAAAATTCTGCAATTTGGCGACGAACGAACTGCGGTGGAGGTAACAGGCGTCACGGAAAAGCAACCTCTAAATATTCATTTCCATTTTGAATATCTATTATCTATTTCAACCAATGAGCAGTTGAAAAAATTTGAATGGAGCTTTATTTGGAGTCAGGTTGTGACGTATATTAAAGTAGGGCCGAATGTTAACGTTTCTTCCCTGGAAGAAAAAATTCAATCCATTTCACCGCGCAGGATTGCTCCAAGTTTAAGATCCTTGAGAATGGATTTCAATGAATTTACAAAAGACAAAGGAGGATGGCATTTTTATCTTCAACCTGTTACCGATATTCGTCTGGGTTCGGCCGGCATATTTCAAAGATTTGAAGAGGTAAGCGATGTAACCTACGTTTATATTTTTACAGGTGTCGCGGGATTTATCCTTTTGATCGCCGCAATAAATTTTATTAATCTTTCTACAGCCAGGGCAACAACCCGTGCAAAGGAAGTAGGGGTGAAGAAAACAATGGGGGCTTTGAGAGGCTCATTAATTGGCCAGTTTCAGATTGAATCCATTTTTATCAGCTGTGTGGCAACCGTGCTCGCACTAGGACTAGCAGCGATCATTAAACCCATTATTTTTCAGATGACAGGTTTCGATCTTCCTTTTTCGACCAGCGGCAATTGGCAACTAAGCTTTACCATTACAGTCTTTCCATTCGTATTGGGTTTTCTCGCTGGCATCTATCCATCATTCTATCTCACTTCTTTTCAACCTATTCAGGTTTTAAAGGGCGGACTTGCTATCGGATTGAAGTCGGGGGGATTGCGCAATGTGCTTGTAACATTTCAATTTACTATTGCTATTGGCCTTATGTCTGTCACGTTGCTGGTATTCCAACAACTGAATTTTATGTCAACCAAAGATATCGGACTAGATAAAGAGAACATATTGTTGATAAATTATTCGGAAGCATTGGGCAATCAAATTGAATCTTTCAGAAATGAGCTGACAAACCTTGAGGGTGTTGACAATGTTACAGTTAGTACTCAGATTCCGGGGGGTGGCACTTGGGAAGATGTCTTTACAAAGGAAGGCGGGGAGGAGAATCTGCCGATCAACATGGCAAAAATTGATGATCATTACTTTGAGACCCTTGGGCTAAGTATTCTGACA
>JBBRFP010000043.1:0-10139 GCA_038241465.1 Cytophagales bacterium
GCACCGCAGAGGATCGCCTGGGCTGCTAGAAAAAACTCTCCCCACCTGATGGACGCTATCAATCAGTGGATGACGGATATGAAGCGAAAGGGAAAATTTCAGATATTGTATAACAAGTATTTCAATAGCCCACGATCTTCTCAACGACGAATAAGCAGTGATTATTCGTCGGTTGCAGGCAACAAGCTTTCCCCTTATGATGAGGTGATCAAGCGTGAAGCGCTGGCATTGGGATGGGACTGGAGACTACTAGCGTCTGTGGTTTATCAGGAATCAAATTTTCAGGCTGATGCCGCGTCGTGGGCGGGGGCCGTAGGGCTTATGCAATTGATGCCTTCGACTGCAGAGCAATTTGGCGTGGTCGATCGAACAAATCCTTATCAAAGTCTCAAGGCCGGCGCGCGGTACTTAAAATATCTTGATAAGCTTTGGGCTAAATACATTCCAGATAGGAACGAACGATTAAAATTTGTGCTGTCGTCTTACAACGCCGGACTAGCACATATTATTGATGCGCGAGCGCTTGCGAGGAAGTATGGGAAGGACCCTGGCATTTGGGTAAATGTTGAATTTTATCTTAAGCAAAAATCAAATCCAAAATATTATCGCGATCCGCTAGTTGTTTCAGGTTATTGTAAATGCGAAGAGCCTGTGAATTTTGTAAGGGACATTCTCGAACGCTACGAGCAGTATAAGCTTGTGATCGCAGCAGTTTAGCGACATTCCGCGATCAGCATTTCGACTTTTTGTTGACAATCTTTATTAGTGCCTCAAGTCGGTACTAAGTGTTCCTATGGTTCGTCTATATCTTTTGGATAGCCTTAGTTTGGACTTTCTTGATGGAGTAACCGTAAGGTGACCGTGGGTTAATCGTGGGGTCACCGCTGAGTGACCGCGGTACAACCGCGCTTTTAAGATGTTTTCTTTATTTCTAGATTGGAAATCGAGGTGCAAACTTTTATTCGTTTACAATTGAGCAAATTATTAGCTTTTTTAATTTTTCTTTAAGCACCTATTCATGCCCGAAAGTTGTCAGAAAGCTTTAATTGCTGTCTTGGTACAAGAAACGAAAAAAAAGATATTGAATTAAAAAACGAGAAAATAATTTCCAAGTACTTTTCGAAGCGTCTTCCGTGAAAAACTCTTCACCTTTTTTATCTATTTAGTTGATCAACGATTTTTCCGAAATCAAGCTCTTGCCACTTCTTATCGATTTCTGGCGTTTTCATCACCTCATCCATAATCACTTTTTGTTTTCCGCCGATAGTCAATGCTTCTGAATATCGGATATCCTCGTGGAACGTAACCATTGAATAAAGAGGTATCCACTGATCCGGAAATAATTGATGGAGCTTCGCTTCAATCTTTTTTCGGAGAAGAAAATCCGCATCACCAACCAGATCCCTCATCTCAACAAAGTTATCAAGGGCAAGTTGTGCAATGGCGTCAGCGTCTGCTTTTCGAAGCTCCTCAAATTCGGGCAATACTTTATCCCAATCATCTTTGTACTTATTCAATAAATCATTGAGCACTCTGCAATCTTCAAACCCGGCATTCATCCCCTGTCCGTAAAACGGAACAATGGCGTGGGCCGCATCACCGATTAGCAACGTTTTATTTTTAACCCATGGATAGCATTTTATCGTTACCAGCGAAGCGGAGGGATTTTTGTGAAATTCTTCCAGCAGATCGGGGATGAGGGCAGTTGCGTCCGGAAATGTTTCCTGAAAGAATTTCTGTATGGCGTGGTTGGTATTTAATGACTCAAAGGATGGACTGCCATTAAAAGGGAAGAAGAGCGTACAGGTAAAACTTCCGTCGGGGTTTGGAAGGGCAATAAGCATGAAGCTCTCCCTCGGCCATATGTGAAGCGCATTTTTCTCTAACCTAAAAGTATTTCCAATTCCTGACGGTATCGTCAATTCTTTGTAGCCATGCTGAATGTAGTGTTGGTCATAATTGAATCGATCACTGATTTGCATGGCGCCACGTACTGCAGAAAAAGCCCCGTCTGCACCGATGATCAAATCAAAGATTTGAGTTTGCGAGTCCAAAGTAAGCTGAGTCTTTTCAAGGTCAACGTGTTCGATCCTCTGACCAAAATGGAACGTAACACCCAATTTTTCAGCCTCATCAATCAGCACGATGTTGAGGCCACCTCTGGAAGTTGAATTAATGAATTGGCCCTGAGTACCGTATGGAAGGAAAGTCAACGCTCCCTTTGTGTCATGCATTACCCTTCCATGAAGCGGTATAATAACGGGTTTCATTTTTTCTGCAAGCCCCACTTCCTCCAGCGCGCGAAGCCCGCGATTGCTTAGCGCAAGATTGATTGACCTACCAGCCGCGGCGCCGCCTCTTCTCATATCCGGTCTTCTTTCATAAACGGAGACCTGATATCCTCGCTTCTTCAGATAAATTGAAAGAAGTGATCCGACGAGTCCGGTTCCTACGATGGCGATGTGCTTTGTTGAATTGGAAGTCATAAGTATTTCTGAATCGAGATTTGGACTTTTAATGAAAAATACGCTAAGCAGCGACACAAAGTTCGCAAAGAAAATTCAATCCCTGCTGCCTGCCAGCGCATCCTTTCAGCCCTAAGGCTTAGCCCAATAAGGCTCTCTTAAAAATCTCTACAAATCTATAGACCTCTTCAAAAGAATTGTACATCGGTACCGGCGCAATACGTATTACATCCGGCTCACGCCAGTCGGCTATAACACCTTCCTTGGTGATTTTGTTAAAGACCTTGCGACCATTTTTTTTCATCAATATAGATAGTTGACAACCACGTTGGCCCGGATCTTCCGGAGTAATCATGGTGAAATGGTCGTGAGATAGGACAATATCATGTAAGAGAAAATCCAAGAACCCGGTAAGAAGAATGCTTTTACTGCGAAGGGCTTTCATACCGGCTTTTTCAAAAAGCGCTAATGACGCCAAGTGAGCAGCACCACTTAGCACAGGAAAATTTGAGACTTGCCAGCCATCCACTCCGGGCATGGGAATAAAGCCTTTCTTCATTTGAAACCGCTCATTCTCTTGATGCCCCCACCATCCTGCCAGGCGTGGAAGGGCAGTATTATTAGCATGCCGCTCATGTACAAATGCTCCGGCAACGCTGCCCGGTCCGGAGTTCAGGTATTTATAGCCACACCAGATAGCAAAGTCTACATTATTCTTATGAAGATTAACAGGAACATTCCCAGCGGCATGGGCAAGGTCAAATCCCGCAAAGGCTCCAGCGTTATGAGCGGCTGCCGTAATTTTTTTAATATCGAACAACTGGCCGGAATAGTACTGAACTCCTCCAAAGATCGCCAACGCCAGCTGACTGGCGTTCTTATCAATCGCTTCAATGATATCTTCCGTCCGTAATGAATACTCACCCTCCCTTGGCTTGAGTTCTATCAATGCGTCCTTTGGTTGTAGGTGATGCAATTTGATTTGTGACTCAAATGCGTACTGATCAGAGGAGAAAGCACCTGCTTCGGTAATTATTTTAAACCGTTCCTTTGTTGGCTGATAAAAAGAAGTCATCATCAGGTGAAGATTCACCGTGAGATGATTCATCGCGACAACCTCTGATGCCTTTGCCCCAAGAATGGATGCAAGCGCCTTCTTCCCAAATCGATGATAAAATAGCCAGGGTCGTTTAGCGTGAAAATGACCTTCAACTCCTAATGAAGCCCAATCGCTTAACTCTTCCGCAATATATTTTTTTACATCCTTTGGCTGAAGCCCAAGAGAGTTTCCGCATAAATAGAGCGACTTCTGGCCCTTTATTAGGGGAAAATGAAATTCCGATTTGAATTTCCTCAGAGGGTCTTTTTTATCAAGGCCTTTTGCGAATGAAAGGGAGTTTTCGAATATCATGGATGACAAAAGTAGAAAACGCAGAGGGGATTTGAGCTACCGGATGATTATTAACCAAATGGCCACATAGAATGCACAGGATTTGCTTGTAAAAACAGGACGTTATATTGTGTATTCTATATCCTCTGTGTGCCTGTGGTTAAATTGATTCATGCCACCGAAATCCTCACCGTGGCATTTATCTGTGAATGATGGTGCTCCACGTGATAAATAGTGAAATAGATCATTTCGCGCAACGTTACTTTTCCAAGAAGGGGATGTGGAAGAATAAACTTATCCAGTTCTTCTTCCGTAAAGCGATCGATCCTGTCACACAATACTTTGACGTGTCGGTCGAGTGCCGCCTGAAGATCGTTTCGGTTACAAGAGGTGTCAGGTAAAAAACGTGTGGTGGATTTGCCACCCGCCGCAAGTTTGCCCTTATATTTTGTGACAAGCTCTTCGTATGTGGCGGAAGGCCTGTTTGCTTTTCCAAAAAGCAATGACAATAAGAATTTAGGGAGAGAGAATGCCAACTTTACAGGTGACACACTTTTTTCAATATGACTAAGTTGCTGGATTGGCGTCCACTTTCCTGGCATGGAATGATTGACCAAAATATCCGAAAGGGTGCTAATAAACCCCGTAAACGAGTTGTGATTGGTAGTTAAGCGTTCTTGTAATTCAGATTTCGTCATGACTTATATAAATCGAGGATCAGCCTCCATTACCGTGCCGCAGTTTTTGCAGGTACGCAGATCCAATGACCCATAAAAATCCCGAAATCTGGGAATAAAATCTTTCTCAATATCGTTGAGATGGAATTTGTATTCATGAAGCATATGATTACAATTTTCACAGAACCACATTAATCCATCGTCCTCGCTTTCGCGCTTCAATTCAATGACAAGCCCTATAGAATCGGCACTGCGTATTGGAGAATGCGGAACGCGGCCGGGAAGTAAAAACATATCTCCGGCATTTAACGGAATCGATACCGCTTTTCCATCTTCCTGAATTTTTACAGTAATGCTTCCCTCAAGCTGATAGTATAGTTCTTCTGTTTCGTTATAATGATAGTCTTTTCTTGCATTTGGCCCCGCAACAATCATTACAATGTAATCGCCGGCATCTTTATAAAGGTTTTTATTTCCAACCGGCGGCTTCAGCAAGAGACGGTTTTCAGAAATCCATTTATCGAGATTGAAGGGTCTGCGAATTGCCATGTGTTAATTTGAAAATTTGAAGATTTGAAAATTAAGTGAAGTTAGTCTTCTTTTATATTTACTTAAAATAGAATTATGAATCTTGATTTAAGGGGTAAAAAGGCATTGGTTTGTGGGAGTACCCAAGGTATAGGGAAAGCGTCTGCCGTCGAATTGGCTCTACTGGGTGCTGATGTGACTCTTTTGGCCAGAAACGAGGATAAACTAAAACAAACGATAAAGGATCTTCCGGTTAAAGCTGGGCAGAAGCACGATTATCTGGTTGGTGATTTCAATTTTCCAGAACAGCTCAAATCAGTTGTTGATAAATTTGTTTCAACGAATACGATTCACATCCTGATTAACAATACCGGAGGCCCTCCTGGAGGCCCCGTACTCACTGCTTCACTTGATGAGTTTTCCAAAGCCTTTTCAAGTCATCTATTGTGTGGGCAAATCTTAGTGCAGGCGGTTGTGCCAGGCATGAAGGTCGCAATGTACGGACGGATTATTAGTGTAATATCCACGTCCGTAAAAATGCCGATCAGAGGGTTAGGAGTTTCAAATACAATTCGTGCGGCAGTCGCAAACTGGTCAAAAACATTATCACTCGAACTTGGTCCTTTTGGCATCACTGTCAATAATGTTTTGCCAGGCGCATCCATGACGGGAAGACTTGAATCCATTATTAATGATCGCGCTGAAAAGCAAAAGAAGACCACCGATCAGATCACACAGGAAATGATAGCAGAAATTCCAGCTGGGAGAATTTCATCATCAGAAGAAGTTGCCGCCGCCATTGCGTTTCTCGCATCGCCTGCCGCTGGTTACATTAATGGAATCAATGTGCCGGTGGATGGGGGCAGAACCGGATCGTTGTAGGGCAGGAGTACTTTTGCATTCTAAATTTAGTATTGATATTTTACATTGATGAAATTAAAAATGTAAAATTAAAAATGTAAAATCAATGTCGTTTAGTTAATAAGAGGCTTGATTGGACAGCTTCGCTGTCAAGGCACTTACCGCGGAGACGCAGAGGCGGTGAGGCCCGCAGAGAAACTAAAAATTGACTCTGCGAAGCTTCGCGCCTCTGCGTCTCCGTGGTGAAAAATAGGCGACGAAGTCGCCAACGCTCGTTGAATGCTTAACTAAACGACATTGAATGTAAAATATAAAATTGGTAGCAGTTACCTCATCAAACGCAAATGCTAAAGATCACCAACTATATCAACGGAGAATTTGTACCGCCTCAATCGGGAAACTATATCGACAACTATAATCCTGCCGAGGGAAAAATTTATAGTCTGATTCCTGATTCGGATGAAAAGGACGTTGCTGTAGCTACTGATGCCGCGAAGGCTGCTTTTCCACTTTGGTCAACAATGCAGGTCGAGAAACGATCTGCTATATTATTAAAAATCGCCGATCTTATAGATCGTGATTTCGAAAAACTGGCACTCGCAGAAAGCATTGACAACGGCAAACCTGTAAGTCAGGCAAAGACACTTGACATTCCCCGTGCTGCAGCGAACATCCGATTTTATGCAACCGGCGCGATTCATTCTTCAAGTGATGCGCACGTGACTGGAATTGAGGCAGTAAACTACACATTAAGAACTCCTATCGGTGTTGCAGGATGTATCTCACCGTGGAATCTTCCCTTGTATTTATTTACCTGGAAGATCGCACCGGCACTTGCCGCAGGTTGCACGGTGGTAGCCAAACCATCGGAGATCACTCCGATGACGGCATTTTTGCTGACTCAACTTTGTGAAGAAGCCGGACTGCCGAAAGGAGTGCTGAACGTGGTGCATGGTCTCGGACCAAAAGTTGGACAAGCGATCATTGAGCATCCTGATATTACTGCAATTTCTTTTACGGGTGGAACAGTCACTGGAAAAAAGATTGCGGCGACGGCAGCTCCTATGTTGAAAAAACTTTCTCTCGAACTTGGAGGGAAGAACCCGAATATCATTTTTGCTGATTGTGATTTTGAATTAACGATGAGCACTACTATAAGCTCTTCTTTTTCAAATCAAGGTGAGATCTGCTTGTGTGGTTCCCGCATCTTTGTTGAGAGAAGTTTGTTCGATCGGTTTACTACTGAATTTATAAAACGAACGAACGAGTTAACAATCGGAGATCCCTTGGAAGCTGTGACCAGAATTGGTGCAATGGTTTCAGAAGGCCACATGAATAAAGTCCTTTCCTACATTGAACTTGCCAAGCAAGAGGGTGGTAAAATTTTAGTGGGTGGAAAAAGGGTAATGATAGAAGGAAGGTGTAACCATGGGTATTTTGTCGAGCCGACGGTTATCACTGACTTACCGCATGACTGTCGTACCAATCAGGAGGAAATCTTTGGTCCTGTTGTGACAATTCAGCCATTTGATACAGAAGAAGAAGTTTTACTTTACGCCAATAGCACGACGTATGGCTTATCCGCAACCATCTGGACGGAAAATCTAAAGAAAGCACACCGTGTTTCCTCTCATATAAAAAGTGGAATTATTTGGGTGAACTGCTGGCTCTTCAGGGATCTTCGAACTCCTTTTGGTGGAATGAAACAGTCAGGAGTGGGGAGAGAAGGTGGCTGGGATGCGTTGAAGTTCTTTACGGAGACGAAGAATGTGTGTATTAAATTGTGATCGATTCTCGCAGATGCAATAATTCTGCGAAGATCTGCGTATTCGATCTGCGCCAATCTGCGGGAAATGAAATTTTTATGAAAAAGATAATTGTAATCATTTGCCTTTCACTGACAGCATGTGGTTCTCCGAAAAGGGAAACGATTGTCGATGCGTGGATAACAAATCCTGATCGATTAACATTATTTGCAAAAGTTGAACCGATCCTGTTCAAGGAAAAGAGTAGTGCAGCAAGCGTCATTGTAATTGACACCACCACTCGATACCAATCAATGGATGGTTTTGGCTATTCTCTAACGGGTGGCAGCGCCCAACTCATCTATAAATTGAACGAACGTGATCGATCAAAATTACTGAACGAGTTATTCCGCTCAGATGAAAATAATATCGGCGTCAGTTATCTACGAATAAGCATTGGCGCTTCTGATCTGGATGATCATGTATTTTCTTATAACGATTTGTCGTTGGGACAATCTGATGAAACATTAAGTAAATTTAGTCTTGATCCTGATCGCACTTCGTTAATACCAGTCCTCAAAGAGATACTGGCAATAAATCCCGATATTAAGATTATGGGAAGCCCCTGGTCGCCGCCAACGTGGATGAAAGATAATAATCTTCCAAAGGGCGGAAGCTTGTTGCAGAAATATTACTCAGTGTACGCGGCATATTTCGTAAGGTACATCCACGAAATGAAGAAGGAGGGAATTTCCATTGATGCAATCACCATACAAAACGAGCCAGAGAATCCTGGTAATACTCCCAGCATGCTCATGACCAGTGCTGAGCAAAGTGATTTTATAAAGAACCATTTGGGTCCCGCATTTAAAGATGCGAACGTCGAAACAAAAATTATTCTGTTTGACCACAACTGTGATCATCCGGAATATCCCATTGCCATCCTTAGTGACCCGCAGACAAAACCATTCGTGGATGGGTCTGCGTTTCATATGTATGTAGGGGAGATCAACGCTTTGGATAGCGTCCACTCCATTCATCCTGACAAGAGCATTTATTTCACTGAACAGTGGACGAGTGGTAAGGGGGATTTTGCAGGCGACCTTCGCTGGCATGTGAAAACGCTGATTGTTGGTGCTCCTCGTAACTGGAGTCGTAATGTGATTGAATGGAACCTGGCTGCCGATGAGAAGTTTAATCCCCATACCCCTGATGGTGGCTGCACGCTTTGCCAGGGAGCCCTAACCATCAATAGTACAACCAATGAAATCACCCGGAATGTTTCGTATTACATCATAGCGCACGCTTCAAAATTTGTAAAACCTGGTTCTGTCAGGATCGCAACAGAGGTGATCGATAATTTATTTAATGTGGCGTATCTTACACCGGATGGTAAAAGGGTAATGATTGTGGTCAATGACAATGATGCGTCAAGAACATTTTCAATTCTGCATAACGGGTTGTATGCAACGGCTACTCTTAATTCCGGAGCTGTTGGCACGTACATCTGGTAGCGTAAATTAATCAGTTTGACTTTTTTTGATATAAAGAATATTTTCTTTGAAGTCCTGGGTTATCCTATGAGCTATCTCGAGTTTGTAGGTGTGATCACCGGAGGGATTGCGGTTTGGCTCTCTGCAAGGGGAAATGTATGGAGTTGGCCATTGGGAGTTGTCAACGTTACGCTGATCTTTTTCCTGGTCTTTCAGGTGCAATTGTACCCAGATATGTTTCTTCAGATTTTCTTTTTTGTAACCAATCTGTTGGGGTGGTGGCGGTGGACACATCCAAAAGAAGGTGAGGAGGATAAAAAGAATGAACTGCGCGCGAGTTGGATGTCAGGGGGATCATTGATTATTCTTTCTGTGCTTACGTTGATAGGAACCATTTTATTTGGAACGTTTGCCAATAATTTGCACACCTTATTTCCCAAGGTATTTTCAATGCCCAGTGCTTATCCGTATTGGGATTCGTTTGTGGCGGTGGTTAGCATTACAGCGACTTATTTGATGGTTCAGAAAAAAGTAGAATGCTGGATTGCCTGGATCCTTGCAGACGTCATCGCGACCTATCTATATTTTGCAAAGGGCATTTTATTTTTAAGTCTGGAGTATTTCGTTTTTTGCCTTATTGCAGCGTTTGGTTTTTGGAAATGGCAACAGGATTCTAACAGATAAGTGAAACGAGGATTAGTCATCGGGAAATTCATGCCACTGCACATCGGTCATTGTGCATTGATTCGTTTTGCCGCCGCGCATTGCGATGAGCTGATTGTCTCCATGACCTATAAGCCAGACGACGTTATACCCGGTCCGACCCGATTTGAATGGATAGAAGAGGAATTTATAAATGAGCCTTCCATCAAGCCAGAGTTGTCTCTGGATAACTTTGATGACGAATCACTTTCATTATCAATGAGAATGCCATTGTGGTCAGCATTTCTAAAAAGGAGATTTCCACCGATTGATGTTGT
>JBBRFP010000044.1:0-10091 GCA_038241465.1 Cytophagales bacterium
TTGATAATCAGTAAAATTGCACCTAAAGATTGTAATCCAGTGGGTGATGTAATATTTTCGCCCATTCTAAACCAAATCCCCAACCCATATGATTAGTGAATTCAAAACTTTTGTATTTCGAGGTAATGTTGTTGACCTGGCCGTCGGTGTAATTATAGGTGCCGCTTTTAGCACCATTGTAACCTCGCTAATTCAAAACGTAATAACGCCTCTTTTGCTTAAACCCGCTCTGGACGCAGCTAATCTGACAAAACTTGAAGATTTGACTGTTTTGGGAGGTGTAAAATATGGAAGCTTTATCTCAGCGGTCCTCAACTTTCTAATTGTTGCTTTTGTTCTGTTTCTGATTGTAAAAGCAGCAAATAGGGCTAGCCGCAAAAAGGAAGTTGAACCTGCAGCTCCTGCGATGCCTGCGGCAGATATTCTGCTGCTGACCGAGATCCGGGATTTGCTAAAGAAATAAGCATTACGTTTTAAGCCCCCGCATCTTTCTCACAAAGATCGGGACGCTATTCCCTGGTTGTACTTCTTAAGATACAGTTAGTAATCCTTGCGTTGAAAATGCCGCCGCATGGTGACAATGTGAAGCCCTCTTCCAATGCCTAGACTAAACTAAGAGTCGGCGACCTGGTCTACGTTTAACTTTATACCTTTTACAATTTATTTACTTCTTCGCCTTACCAAACCTCTCTGCCACAACCAATTCTTTACTTCCCGGAGTATACTTATAGAATCCGTTTCCGGATTTAATTCCTTTATGTCCTGCCTGCACCATGTTTACGAGTAATGGGCATGGTGCATATTTTGGATTGCCAAAGCCGTCACGCATTACATTGAGAATTGAAAGGCAGACATCAAGTCCGATAAAATCCGCCAGTTGCAATGGCCCCATTGGATGAGCCATTCCCAGTTTCATCACCGTATCAATCTCTGCGACTCCTGCGACACCTTCGTAGAGTGAATAGATTGATTCATTGATCATTGGCATGAGGATCCTGTTGGAGATAAAACCAGGGTAATCATTCACTTCTACAGGCACTTTACCTAGTTGAACGGACAGGTCCATGACCGTTTTTGTCACGTCATCCGTTGTACTGTATCCGCGAATGACTTCTACCAGTTTCATGATGGGGACAGGATTCATGAAGTGCATCCCAATCACTTTGTCGGGACTCTTTGTCACGGAAGCAATTTTTGTAATGGAGATAGACGATGTGTTTGAAGCCAGGATTGTTTCGGGGCGTGTATTCTCATCGATCTCGCGAAATATTTTCAACTTCAAATCAACATTTTCTGTAGCGGCTTCGATCACGAGCTGCGCTTCTTTTACTCCTTCTTTTAGAAATGTTGTTGTGGTAATGTTTGCAATCGCCTGATCTTTACCATCTTTTGTGAGCGTTCCTTTTTCCACCTGTCGGCTAAGATTTTTTTCGATAGTGGCGACACCTTTCTTCAAAGAATCTTCAGAGATGTCGATGAGCGCAACTTTGAATCCGTTTTGGGCAAATAGGTGTGCGATGCCATTGCCCATGGTACCAGAGCCGATCACAGCGATATTTTTCATCTAGGTGGAATTTAAATTATATTTTGTTTAACCATGCACCTTCGGTGTTGGCCTTTACCGCAGAAACGGAGAGGCCCGCAAAGAAAGTAAAAATAACTCGTTATTATTGCTGAGACATGCTGACGCTCACCGTGCAAAGAACGTAAAAAATTGTTCCGCAAACCTCGGCGTCTCATAGTCTCTACGATGAATTTAGGCCGCAACGATGTCATTCTAATAAATTCAACAGCAAAGCTTAACTTCATCCTAAACTCGAATTCATGCCCGCGAAGTCAAAGGAAAAAATAACATTCATATCGCATGCAAAGGTTAAAGCGATCAAAGTAGTCCTCATCCTTCTTTCCTTGTTACTGTTAATGATTCCAGTCTGGCATTTAGTTGCGGTGTTTCAGGGTCGATCGCATGTTCTGGTTATGACGCTCATTTATCCGGTGGTATTGCTCAGATTGGTTTATTACTTGTATAAGGGCATTAGGGCAGTCGAATTTGATAGCTCATTTTTGTACGTGATGGAGGGTGATATGGAAGTAATTGTTCCATTGTCAAACATTAAGAAAGTTGATATCCGAAACCTTGCAGGTATTTATGAGATTACGTTTTTCGATAAAATTCAGTCGGGGTCAGAGCTGTTCTTTAAACCCTCGCTGATCTATCCGCTCGACTTCAATAAACAGGACGCGAAAGTGAATGAGCTAAGAGACTATGCGCGCAAGGCGAAGCAAAAGATTGAAGTGAACCCTGGAAATCAGTTGACGAGTTAGAGGCAGCGAATCAATCAATGAATCAATGAATCAATCATTCCACCGAGACCAATTGCGCATACCCCATCGCATTGAATCGAAGTATCAGCTTTAAGGTTGTTGAATCACCTGTAGCACAATCTACTCCCGGAGTTATCGAATACCTGTAGAATTTCTGATTGCCTTTATACAATTCGTTTCCATCAGGTCTTCCCAAGAGTTTGATGATATCCATTTCCGAGAGGCCCTTCAGTTTTGGCAGCTCAATACGGATAGCGGACTCCATCGATTTTCGATCACCGAGGCAGGCATTGCGATCGCTTTTCCACTTCTCTGAATCAATTCCTTCCAGGGTCGGAATCTTTTTACCACAGGAGATAAGCACCACTATTGTAAAAAGGATACTAAGCTTTTGAAGCATGAATTTTCTTTGAAACATAATAGAACCAACCAACAGAAATGATAAGGTAAGCAACGGCGATGATACTATAGAGAGATGCCCAGTGATTTACTATTACAAAAATGATGGCAAACGAGGGATATGCGACAATGCGGATCCATTCAGAAATAAAAACCCATGGCTTGTTCTCAAAGAGCACCCCACAATTTACCACCACCAGCGAAATAGCCAAAGCAATGGCACATTGTTCAAGTGTGGTGAATGATTTCTGATTAAATAAGAACATCGACACCCCGACCAGACAAACAATATATTGGAAAAGCACATAGTAATTCAGGGCAATGGGAGCGGGGGTTGTGTACTTCTTGTATTTTTTAGAATCAACTGCCGGTGCAGGTCTGTATCCTCCGAGATCTTCCGGAAGCCAGCCTGGTTTTTTAAACATATAAAGAATCTTGTCCTTCCAGGAGGGAATGGTTTTCATCTCTGACGCCATCGTTGCGTAATGGTCAAAGTTTGCCCAGATTGGATTCCAACTATTGATCGGTTTGGTGATTCCATACACTGGCTTTTCTTCTTCAGCCTGGAATGTTCCAAACATCTTGTCCCAGATGATCAGTGAGCCTGCATGATTCCTGTCGATATACTTGGGGTTGCGCCCGTGATGTACCCGGTGATGGGAGGGAGTATTGAATATATATTCAAACCAGCCCATTTTCTTAATGGCTTCAGTATGTATCCAAAACTGGTAAAGCGTATTTAAGGCCGATACAAGTAAGAAATCTGTAGCATTAAATCCGATCAGCGCAATGGGTAAGCTAAATGCGAAAGTCCATACCACTTGAAAACTGCTTTGACGCAGGGCGACAGATAGGTTGTACTCTTCACTCTGATGATGAACCACATGTCCACCCCAGAAAAGATTCACCTCGTGGCTCATCCTGTGCGCCCAGTAATAGGCCAGGTCAGTTAACAGGAATAGCGTAAGCCAGTAAGATATAAGGGTAGCAGTTGACAAACCGCTCTTCCATGTTTGATCCATCGGAAACAATGCAAAATTCTCAAACACAAGCACGTACACGCCAATCGCAAGAACTCTCATAAATAGTCCTGAAAGCTGTGACGTGATGCCGCAACTGATATTTGCTACGGAATCGGGGAGGCTGTAAAGCTTTCTGTGAGAGAATCGCTCCACCACCAACTCTATTCCTATAAGGATAAAGAAAATTGGAATGGATAGGATAATTGGATTGAGATTCTTCATTAGCAAGGCAAAATTAAGATAAAATTATGTCATAGCCACGGCAATAAGACATGAGGAAAATAGACATTTTGCTTGCCATTGTAGATGTTTTCCTATGTTGGTCTTTTTCACCAACATATTGAACATATTCCAATGTTCGTTGTTGCTCCTCTCAAACATCGGCGAGAGCGACGCAAGCCCCCTTTGGCTTTCACACTATTCAAATTATCTTTCGCCCGATTTCAAAAGACATGATTGTAAAGATTTTCAAAGCAGTTTGGTTTTTTTCGTTGCTGGGCACAATACTGCTCTTTATGTACATCTATGCTTCTTTGCCAGAAGACATTTATTTTACAGAAGAGGGGACATTCTCGGTCACACGGAACGGCATTTTCTACTCAACCCTCGCGGTTCTCGGAATTATCAATGCGCTGGTGTTCGTAGTCACCCGAATCTTTATTACAACCAATGGATATTTCCAGGCATGGTTTTACGGCTTGGTGGCCTTCTTCAACATCTTTCTGATGGTAAGTCTTCAATTCATTAGCACCTACAACAGCCAGGAGCGATACAGCTATGAGAATGTTGGGTACATCATCTACGGGAGCATCGCGTTGATCATACTTTGGTCTTCCCTGTGGCCCGTTTATCGCCTGATGCAAAGATTTACAAGTAAACAGGCTGTTTGATATAACAATCATTATTGATTGAAATTCAGATAGTTATCTCAACCTGTTTCGCTAAGATTTGTAGTTCAAAAATTTAATGCCCGCATTGAAATCGATCTAAAAATTTCGTTCTTAGTCCGGTTAGAGTTATACCGGATTTTTTTAAACTAAAACGAACTTATCTATCAGGTTCATTTTTGATCCCGGAGACGCTGACAAAACAATCATATTTTAACCACTGAAGTTGAATGGCGAAGGAAAGTTCTGACTACAATGAAGCAAGTATAAAGTCCCTTGACTGGAGGGAGCACATCCGGCTTCGTCCCGGGATGTATATCGGTAAGCTTGGCGATGGTTCAGCGAAAGATGACGGTATCTACGTCCTTGTAAAAGAGGTGATGGACAACTGTATCGATGAGCACATGATGGGCTACGGGAAGACCATCGATGTGAAGATTACAGATCAAAAGGTGGTTGTTCGTGATTACGGCCGGGGTATCCCTTTGGGTAAAGTCGTGGACGTCGTTTCCAAGATCAACACGGGTGCCAAGTATGATTCAGGGGCGTTTCAAAAGTCAGTCGGATTGAATGGAGTGGGAACCAAAGCAGTGAACGCACTGTCAAACTATTTCAAAGTTCAGGCCTACCGTGATGGTCATACGAAACTTGCCGAATTCAAAAGGGGAGTACTGACCAACGATCCGAAGCAAGCAAAAAGCAGCGACAGAAATGGTACGCTGGTGGAGTTTGAGCCGGACACCTCCATGTTTAAGAATTATCATTTCATCTTCGAATACCTGGATGATCTGATGTGGAACTATGCCTTCCTGAATGCGGGTCTTACCATTAACTACAACGGACAGAAATTTTACTCCAAGGACGGCCTTCTTGATTTGCTAAAACAGAAGGCGGATGCTGAGGAGATGCAATATCCGATCATTCACTTCAAGGGTGAAGACATCGAGGTTGCCCTTACCCATGGCAACCAATACGGTGAGGAATACTATTCATTTGTGAATGGTCAGAACACCACGCAGGGAGGAACGCACCTCGCAGCCTTTCGCGAAGGAATGATTCGGGGCGTTCGTGACTTCTTTAAAAAAGATTACGATGCCTCGGATATTCGAGCAAGCGTGATCGCTGCCGTGGCGGTGCGTGTTCAGGAACCGGTATTTGAATCACAGACAAAGACCAAGCTCGGTTCCATGTACATGGCTCCCGATGGCGTAACGGTAAAGAACTTTGTTGGGGATTTTGTCGCCAAAGAGCTTGAGATCTACCTCAATAAGAATCCTAAGGCAGCAGATGCCATGCAGAAGCGTATTCTGCAGTCTGAACGAGAAAGAAAAGAGATTGCAGGTATTAAAAAGCTTGCAAACGAGCGGGCGAAGAAGGCTAATCTTCACAATAAAAAGCTGCGTGATTGCCGCTTTCACTTTGATGATGAAAAAGGGGAGAAAGGATCCGAATCTGTCGTATTCATTACCGAAGGGGACTCCGCCAGCGGGTCGATCACAAAATCCCGAAATGTGGAAACGCAGGCGGTATTTAGCTTAAGGGGAAAACCCCTAAACTGTTTTGGTCTGACCAAGAAAGTGGTGTACGAGAATGAAGAGTTTAACCTTCTTCAGCACGCCCTGAACATCGAAGACGGGATGGATGGGCTTCGATACAACAAAGTGATAGTGGCAACGGATGCTGATGTCGACGGAATGCACATTCGTCTTTTGTTAATGACCTTTTTTCTTCAATTCTTTCCTGACCTGGTGAAAGCAGGACATGTTTATATTTTAGAGACGCCATTGTTCCGAGTGCGGAATAAGAAAGAAACGATCTACTGCTACAGTGATGAAGAGCGCCAAAGGGCCATCCATAAACTCGGCAACAAACCTGAGATCACCCGATTCAAAGGACTTGGCGAGATCTCCCCAGAAGAGTTTGGGAAATTTATTGGTGACGATATCCGCCTGCAGCCTGTGCGTATTGATAAAGAGAAGCATCTGATCAAGACACTTGAATTCTACATGGGTAAGAACACACCGGATCGTCAGGATTTTATCATTGAGAATCTGAGGATTGAGATGGATGTTGTTAAAGAGGAGATTGTTGAGGAGGTAGCGGAGGAGGAAGTGTGAGACACTCACAATTAACAATTAACTGTTAACCATTAATATAGAGTCGATTTAATTAAGGATAGTCGTAAAATATGAGTAAAAAGAAGAGTACAAAGAGAAGTAAGGATCTTGTGCCAAAGACTGGCAGTGGCGATGTTGTCCATGAACTTATTTCCATCGATGGCCTGTATGAGAACTGGTTCCTCGACTATGCTTCCTATGTAATCCTTGAGCGCGCGGTGCCGCGAATCGAAGATGGCTTGAAGCCTGTGCAACGTCGGATTGCTCATTCACTAAAAGAAATGGACGACGGTCGCTTTAATAAGGTGGCCAACGTGATTGGAAATACAATGCAGTATCACCCCCATGGAGATGCTGCGATCGGAGAGGCAATCGTAAATATTGGACAGAAAGATCTTTTGATTGATACGCAGGGTAACTGGGGCGATGTACGCACCGGCGACAGCGCTGCAGCACCTCGTTATATTGAGGCTCGTCCTTCCAAGTTCGCGCTGGACGTGGTGTATAATTCACAGACCACAGAGTGGCAATTGTCGTACGACGGCCGTAAAAAGGAACCTGTAACGCTTCCCGTAAAATTTCCGCTGCTATTGGCGCAAGGAGTGGAGGGTATTGCGGTTGGTTTGTCGACCAAAATACTGCCTCACAACTTCGTGGAATTGATTAAAGCATCAATTGATATTCTGAAAGGCAAGAATGCGAAGATCTATCCAGACTTTCTCACGGGTGGGATTGCCGATTTCTCGGAATACGATCAGGGCTTGCGAGGAGGTAAAATTAAGGTTAGGGCGAAGATAGAAATAGTTGATAAGAAAGCACTGACTATCAAGGAGATACCTTTCGGTACAACGACTACTTCTTTGATGGAGTCAATCGTAAAAGCGAGCGAAAAAGGGAAGATTAAAGTAAAGCAGGTCGTTGACAATACTGCAAAGGATGTAGAGATATTGGTACTGTTGCAGCCTGGTTTGTCTCCGGAAGTTGCGATCGATGCATTATATGCTTTTACGGATTGTGAAATCTCAATTTCTCCCAATGCCTGCGTGATTGTAAAAGACAAGCCGATGTTCATGAAAGTGAACGACATCCTGAAATACAACACGGAGCATACGGTGAAGTTGCTGAAACAGGAGCTTGAGATCAGGAAGGCTGAATTGATGGAAAAGATCCTTTTCTCATCATTGGAGAAGATCTTCATTGAAAACAGGATCTACAGGGACATTGAAGAGTGTGAGACCTTTGAGGACGTAATCAAGACAGTTGATAAAGGTCTGAAACCTTACAAGAAACAGTTCTACAGGGAGATCACCCGTGAGGATATCCTGAAGCTTCTCGAGATCCGGATCAAGCGTATTTCAAAGTACGATTCGTTCAAGGCGGATGAGATGCTAAAGGACCTGGAAAAAGAGTTGAAAGAGGTGATCCATAACCTGAAGCACCTTACGGAATATGCAATTGCTTACTACCAGAATCTCCTGGATAAGTATGGCAAAGGCCGAGAGCGCAAGACCGAGATCAAGAGTTTCCAGTCGGTGACTGCCACAGACGTGATCGCCAATAACCAAAAGCTATATGTGAATAAGGAAGACGGCTTTATCGGGTGGGGATTGAAGCGTGATGAGTTCATTTGTGACTGCTCTGAGCTTGATGACATCATTGCGATACGCGCAGACGGAAAAGCTGTAGTGAAGCGTATAAATGAGAAAGTGTACATGGGTAAGGGTATTTTGTACGTGGGAGTCTGGAAAAAGGGCGACGAACGCATGGTCTATAACATGATTTATAGTGATGGCAAGAGCGGCAAGGCTTTCGCCAAGAGATTCACCATGCCAGCCATCATTCGGGACAAAGAATACAACCTCGATCAGGGCAATCCGAACAGCAAGGTTCAGTACCTCAGCGCCAATACAAATGGCGATGCAGAGGTCGTGGAGGTGAAGCTCAGCCAGTCAAGCACAGCCCGTAAGAAAATCTTTGATTTTGACTTCTCAGAACTTGAGATTAAGGGTCGGGGGGCAAGGGGTAATACCATCACCAAATACCCAGTTCGTAAGGTCGACTTTAAAGAAGCGAAAGGCTCGACCCTCAGTGGTCTTGAACTCTGGTTTGATGAAGCCTCGGGTCGCTTGAATAAGGAGAAGCGCGGAAAGCATGTTGGGAAGTTTGATGGTGACGATCAGATCCTCGCGATAACCAAGGGAGGTTCGTACAAAATCACTTCGTATGACATCAACACTCGCTTTGAACCCGAGAAAACAATTCTGGTTGAAAAGCTTAATCCTAAAAAAGCCATCTCGGCTGTTTATATCGATGGAGAGAGCAAACAGTATTTCGTAAAGCGATTTCAGATCGAAACTAACACACTTGATAAGGAATTCGGGTTTATCTCGGAGGGCATTGGATCGCGGCTCGAGTTTGTGACAACGGCAGATACTCCTGAAGTGGAGGTAGAATTAGTGAAAGGAAAGGGTAAGGACAAGGAGACTGAGGTTATTAATCTTGAGGACATTATAGATGTTAAAGGCTGGAAAGCTTTAGGCAACAGGTTGTCACAACACAAAGTGACCAAAGTAAAAGCTGTCGAGGATCCGGAAGATTCGGGACTTGAGGAGGGTGATGACGATAATGATGTGGTAGAACTAAAGTCTACCTCCGCTAAAGCTTCGGCAGACAAGGCGATCGAAACCGGAAAGGGTTCTCAATCGTCAAAAAAAAAATCGGACACAGCTCCAGTGGAAGACCAGCCAGACCTCTTCGGGGAATCAAAAAAGCCAAAGGACAGCCAGCCCCAAAAAGGAAAGCAACCCCTTCCAAAAAGGTCAAAAGCGGAGCAAGCAAGCCTCTTCGGGGAGGAAAGCTCAAAGGAAAAACCGGAAAGCGTAAAAGATAAAGCTTCTAAGCCGGGTAAGATAAAGGCTGCAAAACCCGGGGTTTTTACGGCTGGGCAGACAATTGAATTGGAATTATAAAATAGTGAGTGGAAGAGAAATCAGATCAAGTCCTCTGCTCTTTCTTCCACTTTTTGCTTATTCAGCATAAGGCCTACGGTCATCATTACTCCAGTCAAAACGATTACCACGAATAGTACCCCCTCGCTGAGTTGCTCCAGGCGTTGAGAGGCTGGTATACTGTAAAAAAGTAGGATCGTAATTAACCCGCGCGGTGCGATCAACATGAGTGGCGCAGAATTGATCTTCAGGAAGAATTTCAGGAAGAAAAATCTCAAAAAAAGTTTGATGGTTATGATGGTGATACCCATAAGAATCACCTCCTTGGTGCTGATCAGTTCAATACTGATGGAATATCCAAAGAGAAAAAAGAAGAAGGTTCTTATGATAAAG